>NZ_BCBO01000049.1:0-12926 GCF_001320835.1 Pseudomonas sp. NBRC 111138
CCCATCGGCGGCGGCTGCGCAGCCGAACGGGAGCAAGCTCCCTCGCCACAGGTTACGGGTTTGCTTAACCCAGCCGCTGCGCAATTTCGTCTTTGATCAACAGCCGCTTCTTCTTCAGGTTCTCCACCTCTTCATCGCTGGCACTGGCTTTTTCCGCTTTTAGCACCTTGGCGTCGGCGTCGTCGTATTGAGTGAGCAGTGAGTCCAACCGGTTGTCTTGCGCCCTGCGCTTGTGAACGTCTTCCTTGCTCAATCCCAAGTCCTGATACAGGTCGTGTTTCACTGGCATGGCGTACCTCCACAGATTGATCGATGGTCTACGCCCTTGAAGCTAGCCCATTCCAACAAGCCTTGTCATGTTTGAAGTCAAGAACGACCCGTTCGTCGCGGCGCACGCGATGGGATCAAACCTTTGCCCCGCCCTGCCCTCCACTGTAGATCGCCACCCCAGGGAGAACGGTTTTATGAATCACGTTGCCACTGCTGCCGACACCCAATGCATCAATACCCTACGCACCCTGGCCATGGATGCCGTGCAGAAGGCCAATTCGGGTCACCCTGGCACGCCCATGGGCCTGGCGCCCGTGGGGTACACACTGTGGAGTCGCTTCCTGCGTTATCACCCCGAACACCCCGACTGGCCCAACCGTGACCGTTTTGTGTTGTCGGTGGGGCATGCCTCGATGTTGCTGTATTCGCTATTGCACCTGGCCGGCGTGGTAGAGATCGACGCCCACGGCAAGCGCTCCGGCCAACCGGCCGTCAGCCTCGAGGATATCAAGCAGTTCCGGCAGATGGGCTCCAAGACCCCTGGCCACCCCGAGTACCGCATGACCACAGGCGTAGAAACCACCACGGGCCCGTTGGGCCAGGGCTGCGCCAACAGCGTGGGCATGGCCATGGCTGAGCGTTGGCTGGCTCAGCGCTTCAACCGCGACGGCCAGGTGCTGTTTGACTACGACGTCTACACCCTGTGCGGTGACGGCGACATGATGGAAGGCATCAGCAGCGAAGCCGCGTCCCTGGCCGGGCACTTGAAGCTCGATAACCTGTGCTGGATCTATGACAACAACACCATCAGCATCGAGGGCCACACTGAGCTGGCGTTCAGTGAAGACGTGCTCCAACGCTTCCAGGCGTATGGCTGGCACACCGTGCATGTCACCGACGCCAATGACTTGCAGGCCTTGAGCGTGGCGCTGGAAACCTTCAAGGCCAACACCGGCGCGCCCACCTTGATCGTGGTGGACAGCGTGATCGGCTACGGCTCACCGCACAAACACAATACCGCTGCTGCCCATGGCGAGCCGTTGGGGGACGATGAAATTCGCCTGACCAAGGCCGCCTATGGCTGGCCGCAGGATTCGAGCTTCCTGGTGCCGCAAGAGGCTCGCACAGTGTTGCACGATGCCCTTTACGAACGTGCCGAGCCGTTGTACGCCGAATGGAACCAGACCCTGGCCTCCCTCGAGCCGCAACGGGCCGATGAACTGCAACGCATGCGCGCCGGGGAAATGCCCGAGCAATGGCAAGCGCACCTGCCAGACTTTGCCGCCGATGCCAAAGGCGTCGCCAGCCGTGCCTCAGGCGGCGAAGTGTTGAATGCCTTCGCCCAACAGATCCCCTGGCTGCTGGGCGGCTCGGCGGATTTGTCGCCCTCGACCAAGACCAACCTCACCTTCGACGGTGCCGGGCGTTTCAGCGCGGATGATTACAGCGGGCGCAACCTGCACTTCGGTATCCGCGAACACGCCATGGGCGCAATCGCCAACGGCATGGCGCTGTCCTACCTGCGCCCGTATACCTCGACCTTCCTGGTATTCAGCGATTACATGAAACCGCCGATCCGCCTGGCGGCGATCATGGAATTACCCGTGATCTTCGTGTTTACCCATGACTCCATCGGCGTCGGCGAGGATGGACCGACACATCAGCCTATCGAACACCTCACCCAACTGCGGGCCACGCCGGGGCTGTTGACCTTGCGCCCGGGCGATGCCAATGAAACGCTGGAATTGTGGAAAGTCGCCTTGGCCCAGACTCATCGGCCCAGCTGTGTCGTGCTGTCACGCCAGCCGCTGCCCACCCTGGATCGCACCCAGTACGCGGCGGCCTGCGGTGCGGCCAAAGGTGCCTACGTGCTGGCCAGTGCGCAAGAGCCTGAGGTCATCCTGATAGGAACAGGCAGCGAAGTCAGCCTGGCGGTCGCCGCGTATGAGCAGCTCAAAGGTGAAGGCATTGCCGCCAGCGTGGTATCGATGCCCAGTTGGGAGCTGTTTGAAGACCAGGATCAAGCCTACCGCGACAGCGTGTTGCCGCCCGCAGTGAAAGCCCGCGTGGTGGTGGAACAGGCAGGTCCCTTGGGCTGGGACCGCTATGTCGGGCAGACCGGCGCCAAGGTGGTGATGAACAGCTTTGGCGCCTCGGCACCGCTGGCAAAGTTGCAGGAGAAATTCGGGTTTACCTTGGACAATGTGGTGAAGCTGGCCAAGCAACAGGTCCAGTTGGCCGAGCACTGACCCGCATAAGCGCGCGGGGCTGGTTCGCAGTCACGCCAGTAACCGCGCAAGTTCTTCACGGCAATAGTCGACAAATAATTGCACCGGCTTGGTCAGCGGTGCACGGCGCAACCACACGGCCGACAACCCGGACCCCGTGACCGTTTCAGCCAAGGGAATGCACACCACCTTCTGCCCATCATAGGTGTACTCGCTGAAGGGTTTGGTTACCAGGATCGAGAACCCGAACCCGCGCCCCACCATGCCCCGCACCATTTCGATGGAGGGCGAGCTGAATACGATATTCGGGGTCAGCCCGCGCTCTTCGAAGATGCTCACGAAGTAGGTACGGCTGGGCAACACATCCAGCAAAATCATTGGCTCCAGCACCAGGTCGGCCAAGGACACCCTGGCCTGCTGGGCGAAGCGGTGATCGGCCGGCAGTAACGCATAGGGCTGTTGGGGCGGCATCAGCGGCGTGGTCTCGATAGTGCCGCCCAGGTCGTGCTCAAACAACATCGCCACGTCGATACTGCCTGCGGTCAGCGCCTGCACCAATTCCTGCTGCTCGCCATCGCGGATGCGGATCTCCACCCCTGGCCAGCGTGCCTTGAAGCCGGCGATCAAGCGTGGGAGGTACAACGGCGCCACGGTTTCAAAGCAGCCGATGTCGATCTGCCCGGCCACCACGTCATTATCCGCCAGGGCGTTCTGCTCGAACTCATGGGCCACCCGCAACAGCTCCAACGCCTTGCGATAAAAGCGCGCGCCACTGGGCGTAAGGGAAACGCCCTGGGCGTGGTGGCGGATAAACAGCTGCACGCCAAAGCTGTCTTCCAGCTGTTTGATCGCCGTGGACACCGACGGCTGGGCGATATACAGCTTGCGCGACGCCTCGGCGACGCTGCCGCATTCGGCCGTGGTCACAAAATATCTGAGCTGGCGCAGGTTGTAGGCAGCCATCGGCACCTCCATAAACGTGGGTTTTCGCCCCAAACAGGTGCGCAGATACACCGGTTTTTCAAGCCACTGAAGCCCATGCAACATACCGGAGCATAAAACCAGATGAGATATTTTTTTTAAGGTCTATAGCAACAAACTTACTAATTTACCTGCCTGCGCCCATTACAGATGATCACTCCAACAACAAAGCGCCGCCCGTGCAGCGCATAGCGAAGTACGTCCACGTACTCACCTTGCCTTGGAGCTCGTCATGGTTACCACTGCAACATCCTCCGTCCCGCTCATCGAAAAACACACGATTGGATACGTGCCTCCGGAAGATCGCCATGGAAAGGTAGGAGACCTGTTCACCCTGTGGTTCGGCGGCAACATCGCGCCGTTGCCTATCGTCACTGGCGCACTGGGTGTGCAACTGTTCCACCTCAACCTGGTGTGGGGCATTGTCGCCATTCTTGTCGGCCATTTGGTCGGCGGTGTGTTGATGGCATTGCACTCGGCCCAGGGTCCGCAGATGGGCATCCCGCAGATGATCCAGAGCCGTGCGCAGTTCGGCTCCCTCGGCGCGTTGCTGGTGGTGGTGATTGCCGGGGTGATGTACATCGGCTTCTTCGCCTCCAACATTGTGCTGGCCGGTAAATCCCTGCACGGCGTGGTGGACGTTGTACCTGTACCAGTGGGCATCGTTATCGGCGCCATTGGTTCCGGGATCATCGGCATCATCGGCTATCGCTTCATCCACGTACTCAACCGCATCGGCACCTGGGTACTGGGCGCCGGCATCGTGCTGGGCTTTGGCTACATCTTCACCCATGTACAGACCACGGATTTCCTCACCCGTGGCAGCTTCAACATCTCGGGTTGGCTGGCCACCGTTTCCCTGGCCGCGCTGTGGCAGATCGCCTTTGCGCCGTACGTGTCGGACTATTCCCGCTACCTGCCAGCCGACGTGTCGGTAGCCGCCACCTTCTGGACCACCTACCTGGGCTCGGCGCTAGGGTCGAGCCTGGCGTTCATCTTCGGCGCCGTGGCAGTGCTCGCCACGCCGGTAGGCATGGACACCATGGACGCCGTCAAACTCGCCACCGGCGCCATCGGCCCGCTGATGCTGGTGCTGTTCCTGCTCAGCGTGATCAGCCACAACGCCCTCAACCTGTACGGCGCGGTGCTGTCGATCATCACCTTGGTACAGACCTTCGCCTACCGCTGGATCCCGACCGCGAAAAGCCGTGCGGTGATCTCCATCATCGTACTGGCCGCCTGTTCGATTGCGGCGGTGTTTGCTTCCCAAGACTTCATCGGTCACTTCGTCGACATGGTGCTGGTGCTGCTCGTGGTGCTGGTGCCCTGGACGGCGATCAACCTGATCGACTTCTACGCCATTCACAAAGGCCAATACGACATCGCCTCGATCTTCCGTGTGGATGGCGGCATCTACGGCAAGTACAACCCGCAGGCGCTGCTGGCCTATGCGGTGGGGATCGCGGTGCAGATTCCGTTCATGAACACGCCGCTGTACGTCGGGCCGATTTCGCAGCACATCAACGGCGCGGACTTGTCGTGGGTGGTGGGGCTGGCGGTGACCTCGCCGTTGTACTTCTGGTTGGCGAGTCGGGACAGTGCGTATAAGCGCCGGATGGACAGTGGGAAGTTGGTGGGAGGGGTTTGATACAGACGCTCGGTCGCGCCTGCCCTACCCGTTACAACGTGTAGGAGCGCGCTTGCTCGCGAAAAACTCGCAGGCGCCGCGTTCATCCAGGAGGCGCGCGTTATCGTTGACGTTTTTCGCGAGCAAGCTCGCTCCTACAAGGGGTGATGAATGGCCGTGCGGTGCCATAGGCCCGATGTTTCTCTATGATGTGGCCTTTCACTGAACATCCCTGGAACCGCCCATGCCCACTCTCACCCTGCGCAACGCCCTGCCCACCGACGCCGCACGCTGCTTTCACATTGAAACCACCGCTTACGAAGGCGACGAAGCCGCAACGCTTGAAAAGATCGCCACGCGCATCGCGCAGTATCCCGAGGGATTTCTGATCCTGGAGGAAGATGGCGCAGTGGTGGGGTTCATCAACTCGGGCTGTGCCCATGAGGTGGTAATGTCGGACGAGGCTTTCAAGGAGTTGGTGGGCCATGACGCCGAGGCGCCGAATGTGGTGATTATGTCGGTGGTGGTCGACCCGGCCCATCACGGCAAGGGCTATGCGAAAAGACTGATGACCGCGTTCGTGCAGCGCATGGGAACACTGGGCAAGCAGACGATTCATCTAATGTGCAAGCAACAGCATGTGCCGTTGTACACCCGCATGGGCTATACCTACGTGCGCCCTTCGCCGTCGGATCACGGTGGGATGGCGTGGCATGAAATGGTGATGGCGTTGAAAGCCACACCGTCGCAGTAGTGATTGTGTGTTGCAAGGCATGAAGCTGCCGAAAAGCCGTGCAGGGAACGAATGCTTTTCAACAGGTAAAAATCCTGGATTTGTCTGTGCTGTCTGACGTCAAGCCTGACGCTGCAAAGCGTTATCTCAGATTGTGCCTACAGCAACTTCTCCCGCTGTATGAGCTAACCACACAGGGGTTTCACACGCTTACATTCACGCGAAACAGGCCACATTGAGTGAAGGTTCCGGGCGCTGTAGCCTGCGAAACACCCCGCCAGGACCCTGCCCCGGCGGGGCATCTTCCTAGCTATCACAGAGGTGTAATCGTGTCTTCAATCAGTGGCTTCACCCCATCCATCCCGACCCATCAACCTGTTGACGCAAACAAGATCGATAACGATAAACCCAGGTACAACCCCTTGGAAGAAAACAGGGTTGGCGATGATGCAGAAGTGTCCGGTGGCAAGTGCGGCTGGAAGAGCGTCGGCGACGAATATCGGGCCTACGCCAATCGCAATCGGTTTGATCGCCTCTTCCTGCCTTCGGACAAAAAAGCCATCCACGTCGCTCAGGTCCATCCTCTTCCCCATCGGTTTGATCACCACTTCGTGCCTTCGGACAAAAAGGTCATCGACGACGCGCAGTTCCACCCTCTTCCCCATCGGTTTGATCAGATCTTCCTGCCTTCGGACAAAAAGGTCATCGACGACGCGCAGATCCACCCTCTTCCCCGTCGGTTTGATCACCTCTGCCTGCCGTCGGACAAAAAGGTCATCGACGACGCGCAGATCCCCCCTCTTCCCCATCGGTTTGATAACGGTTACCTGCCTGCGGACCAAAAGGTCATCGACGACGCTCCGAGCGTCGCCAATCGCGCCCCCATAGATTCCTAAATCAAATCCGACGGCAAGGGCGGTTGGGTCAAGGCGTAACAGTGCAAACGACTGTTTGCTATCCAAGCCGTTGCGCCTCTCCATGGTATTGCCAAACACGCGCTTGCCATGGGTGGGGTGCGAAAGCGTGGGCATCCGCCAGCGAGTCACCAACTGCCGGAAGCCCCACCACCGCCACTGGAACCACCACCACCGGACGAGCTGCTGCTAGAACTGCTGGAACTTGAACCGGAGCCACCGCCCGAGCCAGATCCAGCCCCCTCGCCAACCTTGCCAAAGATAATCAGCGCGACAAACGATGCGATAGGAAACGCCAGCAGCCAGCCGTCGCGGCCGTCGTCAATCACCCATCCTGCCACCACGTACACCACTACCGCCGCCAGCAACCGCACAATAAAACCGGCGCGGCTGGTGCGCCATGTCTCTCTCATGATCAGCAGCAGTACCAGGTACAACCCCAGCACCACCAAGACGCCCAATGGCCACAGCAGCCAATGGATGAAACTGACATCCACGTACTGGTTTGCCATAACCAACCCGAGGCTGTAAGCCAGCAGCCCGATCACACAGTAAAACAGCGTACGCACCTGCCACAGCGCGCCGAATATCGCGCCGCCTATCAACAGCGTCAGCGGCATGACAAACAGGAACATCGGCCACTCCAAACCGCCCGCCAGCAGCGTCAACAACAGCGTGGCCGCCACGGCGGCGATCAACGCCTTGCGCCAATGCAGCTTGCCGGCTGCAATCGCCACGCCGCCCAAGCCGCCCAGGATAAGCGCCGCCAGCAATGCCATGAATTGGGGGTTGATCCCGGCTCCCGCCAGTTGCGGCAGGTCACCGCCGTCCACCAGCACGGTCAGGGCGTCCACCCCCTGTTGCACACCGCCGGCAAAATCGCCCTGGCGAAACGCCGGGGTGATCTGTTCTTCAATAATACGATGGGCCAGCAGGTCGGTGACGATGCCTTCCAGGCCGTAGCCCACCTCGATACGTACCTTGCGGTCGTCCTTGGCCACCACCAGCAGGATGCCGTCGTTGACGTCCTTGCGTCCCAGTTTCCAGGCACGAAACAGCTGGTTGGCGTAGCCTTCGATATCGGCGCTGCCGGTGGTTGGCACCAGCAATACCGCCACTTGCGCGCCTTTGCGTTGTTCAAGGTCAGCCAGTTGTTGCTTGAGGCGCTGGGCGGTGCCCGAGTCGAGGGTGTTTGTCAGGTCAATGACCCGCTGATCAAGGGCTACCCCAATCGGCGAGGTGTCCGCATGAGCGGTGATCAACAGGCTGGAAAATACCAGGGCCAGTAGGCTGAACACCGATTGCCGCACAAGCACGATCATGTATGGTTACCTGAAGTCTCTCCCTGAAGGCGCCGACTTTACCTTATCTGCACGCAAACGCGTGACCCAGGGCCTGCGACTATCTAAACTGCCCACTACGCTGCATAGCAATTAGCCATCCACGAGAACTCCATGGACCTACGTCACCGCAACAATGTACATGTGATGGGCAACGGTCCCTCGACGCTGGTGTTTTCCCACGGCTTTGGTTGCAACCAGGCTATGTGGAATGCCTTGGCACCGCACTTTTTCGAGCGCTTTCGCGTGGTGCTGTATGACCTGGTCGGCGCCGGCCTGTCGGACGTGAGTGCGTTCGACAAAGCCAAATACAGCCGCCTGGATGGCTATGCCCATGACCTGAACGAGATTATCGACGCCTACGCCCAAGGCCCGGTGATTCTGGTGGGCCACTCGGTCAGCGCGATGATCGGCACCCTCGCCGACCGTTTCATCCCGCAGCGCATTGCCGCGCACGTGATGATTGGCCCATCGCCGCGCTATATCGATACCGAGGAATATGTCGGCGGTTTCAAGCGCGACGACATCGACGACCTGCTCGACACCCTCGACAGCAACTACCTGGGCTGGTCCAGCGCCATGGCCCCGGTGATCATGGGCGCCCCGACGCAGCCGCACCTGAGCGAGGCGCTCACCGACAGCTTCTGTCGCACCGAGCCGGACATCGCCAAGCAGTTCGCCCGCGTGACCTTCCTGTCGGATAACCGCCAGGATGTGTTCGGCCTGACCACCCCGGTGCTGATCCTGCAATCGACCGACGACCTGATCGCCCCCGTGGCCGTGGGTGAATACCTGCACACCGTGTTACCTAACAGCACTTATTGCCTGGTCGAGAATGTCGGCCATTGCCCGCATATGAGCGCCCCCCAGGCGTGTGCCGCGGCGATGGACCGGTTCCTGGCCCCTTGGGCGGCTGCCGATGCCCGTTGACCCGCTGTTTGACAGCGCGGCCTGTGCCCTGGCGGTGACCCAGGAAGATGGCACGATCCTGCACGTCAACCCGCGCTTGTGCGATTGGCTGGGCTTCACTGCGGCCCAACTGCTGGGCCGGCGTTTCCAGGACCTGCTGGCCATGGGCGGGCGGATTTTCTACCAGACGCACCTGGCGCCAATGCTGCGCATGCACGGCAGCGTCACCGAGGTGAAACTCGACATCCGCCATTGCAACGGGCACAAAGTCACGGTCTTGCTCAATGCCAACCAGCGCCAGCAGCCGGACGGCGTGGTGTATGACCTGGCGCTGTTCGGCACCACCGACCGTGACAAGTACGAGCGCGAACTGCTCAATGCGCGCAAGCAGGCCGAAGCCCTGCTGCAGGAAAAAACCGCCACGGAACTGGCCCTGCAACAGGCCCAGGCCGAGCTGAGCGAGGCCTACGCCATTGCCCAGCGCCGGGCGTTGTTTGCCGAACAGATGGTGGCGATTGTCAGCCACGACCTGAAAAACCCTCTGACGGCGATCCGCATGGCCGCCGACTTTCTCCAGCGCGGCGAGCGCACGGCCAAGGAGCGCCAGCTACTGGGGCATATCGGCCAGTCATCCGAACGCGCCCATCGCATGATTGCCGACCTGCTGGACTTCACCCAGGCCCGGGTCGGCCAGGGCATTACCATCAAGCCGCAACCGCTGGACCTGCATGGCGTTATTCATCGCAGCGTCGACGAACTGCGGGTGGCCTTCCCCAAGGCCACGCTGGTGCATCACGCCGAGGGCCAGGGCGACGCGTGCCTGGACGCCGACCGTGTGCAACAGATGATCGGTAACCTGGTGGCCAACAGCGTGGCCTATGGCGACTTGCTGCAGCCGATTACCATCACCTCACGCCTGGGCGACAACACCTGCGCGGTCGCGGTGCACAACCACGGCCCGGCGATTCCCCAAACCCTGCTGGCCGGATTGTTCGAACCCATGACCCGCGGCACCGACCAGGGCAGCGACGTGCGCAGCGTAGGCCTGGGCCTGTATATCGTGCGCGAACTGGCCAAAGTACATGGCGGCGACGTGGCGGTGAGTTCCTGTGCGAGCGCCGGTACCACGTTTACCGTGAAGTTCTAGTACAGGTACGCGGTGCCCTGCATGATCGGCTCGACACCGCCGGTCAATATCACCCCGCCCTGCCCGTCCCATTGCACCGTGACCGCGCCGCCGTCGCACTGGACCTCCACACGCTCATCGAGCAGCCCTCGCCGGATGCCGTTGACGACCGCCCCGCAACAGCATGAACCGGACCCCAGCGGCACACCGCCGCCACGCTCCCAGATACGCAGGCGGATATGGCCGCGGTCCAGCACTTGCACGAAATGCACATTGGTCCTGGCCGGAAACAGCGGGTGAACTTCCAGGGTCGAGCCCATGGCCTCAATATCGAGCGCAGTCACATCCTCTACAAAAAACGTGCAATGCGGGTTGCCCATGCTGCACGCTGCCGGCTGGCCGTCGATAGGCAACACGCAGGTGTCCACCGCCTTGGCCAAGGGTACCGACGCCCAGCCCAGCGAGGGTGCGCCCATGTCCACCGACACCCGCTGCCCATCAGCACGTGTGCATGTCAGTAAACCGCGGTCGCTAAGCAGCACGATGGTCTCGGCGCCTGCCTCATGCATCAGGCGATCGGCCACGCCACGAGTCGCGCTGCCGCAGGTTTGCAGGCGTGTTCCGTCCGGGTTCCAGAACTGAACGCGCGCGGCGGCCTGCTCACAGTCGAGCACCACCGCCAGTTGATTGAAACCGATGCCGGTGCGGCGGTTACCCAGGTGGCGGGCAATCTGCGCATTAACGGGGTTATCCTCGCCACGGCGGTCGATGATAATGAAGTCGTCGCCGTGGGCGTGCATCTTCACGAACGGCAGGGTCATGGGCGCTCCTGTGGGTGAAATGAATCACGCGGTTCTAATACCACTATAGGAGCGAGCTTGCTCGCGAAAAACTCACAGGCACCGCGTTTATTCAGGCAGTACGCGTTTTTGTTGGCGTTTTTCGCGAGCAAGCTCGCTCCTACATATGGGGTTGATGGGTCATGCTTATTGTATTCAGCGGCTTGCCTGGCAGTGGCAAGACCACGATTGCCAGGGAGCTGGCGCGACAGTTGGGCGCGGTTTACCTGCGTATCGATGTGATTGAGCAGGCGCTGCGGGAGGCTGCGGTGTTGGTGGGCGATGTGGGGGCCAGCGGCTACGGTGTGGCGAATGCGCTGGCGCTGAGTAACCTGCGCCTGGGACAGCGGGTGATCGCCGATTGTGTGAACCCGGTGAAGGAAAGCCGCGATGCCTGGCAAGCGGTGGCGACAGCGGCCGGCGTGGCACTGATCAATATCGAGGTGGTGTGTACCGATCAGCAGGCGCATCGGCGTCGAGTCGAAGGGCGTGTGGGCGATATTCCCGGGCTGGTGCCACCGACCTGGGAATCGGTACAGGCACATGAGTATGAACGCTGGGAGGTACCACCGTTCAGGCTGGATACGGCGCAGATGACGCCGGCAGAGGCTGTCGCGGCAGCCTTGCTCCATATAGGCTAAAACCCAACCCTGTGGCGAGGGAGCTTGCTCCCGCTGGGGAGCGAAGCGGCCCCGCTCTTTGTGGGACTGCTACGCAGTCCAGCGGGAGCAAGCTCCCTCACCACAATCTTTAGAAGTTACCGCGCAGCGCCTCAAGCCCGCCTTCGTAAATACCGGCAAACAATTCCTCGACTTGCGCATCGGTGGTACCCGCTGCCGGCGTGAACACGCCGGACCAGGTCACTTTCGCCGAGGTGTCCGTCAACGCTTCAACCTGCAAGGTCGACAGGTAGGCACTCACCGGAAACGGCGACGCTTCAATGGTGTAGCTGTAGGTGCGCGCCACGTTGTCGAAAGTCTGCAAGCGCTCGACAATCGTGCCGCCGTCAGCGGCGGTCAGGTGACGCACACGACCACCCTCGCTCGGCTCGCTCTTGGCAATCAAAGGCAGCCAGTCGGGCAGGCTGTTGAAGCCGCCAATTAGTTGCCAGACCTGGTCGGCCGACACCGCAATTTCAATCACAGAAGACGCTGTTGCCACGATCAATACTCCAGTCAGGAAAAAATCAGATTGCCATGCTGTCGACAACGCCACCGTCGACCCGCAGCGCGGCACCGGTCGTCGCCGAAGACAGCGGTGAAGCAATGTACGCCACCAGGTTCGCCACTTCATCCACATTGGCCGCGCGCTGGATGATCGAGGTGGGCCGCGCATGGCGCACAAACACATCCGCTTCCTCGCGGGCACTGCGCCCGGATTCGGCCGTAGCGTCCTTGAGCATGTGTTCCAGGCCATCGGTAAAGGTCGGCCCCGGCAAGATAGCATTCACCGTCACCCCAGTACCCGCCAGGCGCTTGGCCAGGCCGTGGGACACCGCCAGGTTGGCGCTTTTGGTCACCCCGTAGTTGATCATGTCGGCCGGCGTCGCCACGCCAGACTCCGACGACACGAAGATCACCCGGCCCCAGCCCTGCTCGACCATGCCCGGCACATAATGCCGCGCCAGGCGCACACCGGAGATCACATTGACCTCATAGAAGCGCGCCCACTCACTGTCCGGCGCGTCGAAGAAATCCACCGCGTCGAAGATGCCCAGGTTGTTGACCAGAATGTCGGCGCAGGGTTCGGCGGCGAAGAGTTTCTGTGCGCCTTCAACGGTGCCGAGGTCGGCCACCACACCACGCAGTTGAGCAGCGGGAACCGCCTGGCGAATGCTCGCCAAGGCGTCGTCCACCTTGCCTGCATCACGCCCGATCACCACCACCGTGGCACCGGATTGCGCCAGGGCCTGGCTGATGCCCAGGCCGATACCGGCGGTGCTGCCGCTGACAATAGCCA
>NZ_BCBO01000050.1:0-7849 GCF_001320835.1 Pseudomonas sp. NBRC 111138
TTACATCAATCTTCATGCTCAAGCTCCTTAACGTGAGAGAGGCAAAGGTGCACGGTCCGAGATCAAGCGGGCCTCGCGCAACGCCTGCCAGAAGGCTGCTGGAATCTGTTCAGACAACGCCGCGACGTCTTCGGCAATCCGCCCCGGACGACTGGCACCGGGAATCACCGCCGCCACCGCCGGATGCGCCAGTGAAAACTGTAGCGCAGCGGCCTTGATACTGACGCCAAACGCCTGGGCAATCGCCTTGATGTGCTCGACCTTGGCAATGATCGCCGGACCGGCTTGCTGGTATTCAAAGTGCGCACCGCCAGCGAGGATGCCGGAGCTGTACGGGCCACCGACGACGATCTCGACCTGCTGGGCGTGGGCTGCGTCCATCAGGCGCTGCAAGGCGCGGTCGTGGTCCAGCAGCGTATAGCGACCCGCCAGCAGAAAGCCGTCGGGCTGGGCTTCGGCCAGGTCCAGGGTCAACTCGCAAGGCTCGACACGATTGACGCCCAGCCCCCAGGCCTTGATCACTCCTTGCTCGCGCAAACGGGTGAGTACTTTGAAGGCACCAGTGCGGGCCTGGTTGAAGTATTCCAGCCATTGGTCGCCGTAAAAATCCTGGGCGATGTCGTGAACCCACACGATGTCCAGGCGATCGGTTTGCAGGCGTGTCAGGCTGTCTTCAATGGAGCGCAGGGTGGCGTCGGCGCTGTAGTCATTGATTATTTTATTGGGCCGGCCGTGTTCGAATACGCCGCTTTTTTCCCCAAGGTCACGGGCGGTTTCTTCGACTTCATCGAGAATTACCCGGCCAACCTTGGTGCTGAGCACGTAGTCATCGCGGTGATAGTTGGACAGGGCCTGGCCCAAGCGGATTTCCGACAGGCCCGAGCCGTAGAACGGCGCGGTATCGAAGTAACGCACGCCGTGGCTCCAGGCGGCCTCGACGGTGGCCTGGGCTTCTTCTTCGGGGATAGCGCGAAACATATTGCCCAAGGGGGCGGTGCCAAAGCCCAGTACGCCGGGCAGTGTGTCTTTCAAGCTCATGGTGGTTCCTCAATCGGTGCGAGGTCGCTGTGACCGTTGAGCAGATGCTAGATTGCGCAGATCAGACCGCCCAAGACATACTGCGACCAACTTGAGTCCTTGCAGGTCTTACATGATTGATCTACGCCAGTTGCGCTACTTCGAAGTGGTGGCCGAAGAAGAACACGTCGGCCGCGCCGCCGAGCGCTTGCACATTTCCCAATCGCCCCTGAGTCGGCAGATCGCCCAGCTCGAGGAACGCCTGGGCCTTACCCTGTTCGAACGCAGCCAGCAGCGTATCCGCTTGACCCGCGACGGCCAGACTTTCCTGGCCGAAACCAAGGCACTGCTGACCCACGCCAACCGCCTGGAGTCTCTGGGCAAGCGCCTGGGCCGCGGCGAAGAAGGCGGTTTGTGCATCGGTTATATCGAAAACGCCATGCACGCCGGTGTCTTGCCCAATGCCTTGCGCATACTGCGCGACGACCGGCCCGCCGTGCATATCAAGCTGTACAACCTGCCCTCCCTGGAACAACTGGAAGGTTTGCGCCAACGCAGCCTGGACATCGCCCTGGTGAGCGAACCACCTGCCGCCGACGACCCGGACCTGACCGCCTGGCAAGTCCTCGATGACCCGATGCTGCTGGCCCTGCCTGAACAGCATCCGCTGGCTCAACACCCTGAACTGTTGCCCGAACACCTGGCCGACCAACAATGGATCGGCGTGCAGCGCAAACCTGGCGCCAACCCGGCCGATGATTTCGTCGCCGCCTGCATCCGCGCCGGTTTCATCCCGCAGATCCCCATGGAGGCCAGCGAGCCCTTTACTGCATTGGGCCTGGTCGCGTCGGGGCTAGGGGTGGCGATGGTGCAAAAGGGCCTGAGCCGCAACGCTCCACCGGGCGTGGTATTGCGCGAACTGCCGTGGCTGGCCTACACCACACCGCTGTGGGCGGCATGGCACCGCGTTAACTTGAGGCCGTTGGTGGAAACCTTTCGCAAAGTGCTGACCGACTGATCGTTCCCACGCTCCGGTGATCGTTCCCACGCTCCGCGTGGGAATGCATCCCATGACGCTCCGCGTCACTAAACGGCGGGACGCGGAGCGTCCGCGGCGGCGTTCCCACGCAGAGCGTGGGAACGATCAATCAGAGTGCTTCGCGCAACCGATACCACAACATCCCCAACGCCAGCAGTGGCGAGCGCAGCGCCTTGCCACCGGGAAAGGTCATGTGCGGCACCTGGCTGAAAATATCCAGGCCCTGGCTTGCACCCGCGTGTATCCCTTCGGCCAGCAACCGTGCGCACCAGTGCGTCACGTTCAAGCCGTGACCGGAATAGCCTTGGGCATAGAACACGTTGGGGTACTGCTTGAGGCGCCCGACCTGGGGAAAACGGTTGGCGGTAATGCCGATCTTGCCGCCCCACTGGAATTCAATAGCCGTGTTGGCCAACTGCGGGAACACCTTGAGCATTTTCGGGCGCATGTACGCGGCGATGTCCTGGGGGTCGCGCCCCGAGTAGTGGCAGGCGCCACCGAACAACAGACGCCGGTCGGCGGTCAGCCGGTAGTAATCCAGGCCGACTTTCTGGTCGCACAGCGCCAGGTTCTGTGGGATCAACTGCTGGGCCACGGGCTCAGGCAGAGGCTCGGTGGCGATGATGTAGCTGCCCGCCGGCAGTACCTTGCCGCTCAAGCGCGGCTCCAGCTCTTCAAGATGGGCATTGCATGCCAGCACCAGGTTGGCTGCGCGCACGCTTCCGCCTGTGCAGCGCACCCGCACCGTTTCGCCATGGATCAGCTCCAGCACCGGGCTGTGCTCAAAGATACGCACCCCGAGGGCTTCGGCCGCCTGCGCTTCACCCAATATCAGGTTGAGCGGGTGCAGATGTCCGGAACCCATGTCGACCAGGCCGCCGGCATACATAGCAGAGCCCACCACCTGTGCCATGTCTTGTGGGCCGACCAGCCGCGTTTCGTGGGCATACCCCACGGCCGCCAGGTGCGCCTGTTCGCCCTTGAACGCCGCGAACTGCGCCGGAGTATTGGCGAGTTCGCAAAACCCCCAGCGCAGGTCACAGTCGATGCCGTGCTCGGCAATGCGCTGGCCCACCAGGGCGACCGAGTCGATACCGGCCCGCTCCATATAGCGCACGCCCTCCTCGCCCACGTATTTGGCGAACCCGGAGACATCATGGCCAATGCCACGGATCAATTGCCCACCGTTGCGCCCGCTTGCGCCCCAACCGATGCAGCGCGCTTCCAGCAGCACCACCGAGAGCCCGCGCTGGGCCAGTTCGATGGCGGTGTTGACCCCGGTAAAGCCGCCGCCGATCACACACACATCGGCGCTCAGGTCTGCCTCAAGTGCGGGCCGCTGCGCCATGGCATTCGCCGAAGCGCGGTAATAGGACGGGGCGTGTTCATTGGGCTGCATCATCGGTTGGACTTCACTTTGCTCCAGGCGCGGGTCATCACGCGCATGGTCGCCGGCGTAGGCGTGGTGGAGATATAGAGTTTGTCGAGTACGTCCTGGGGCGGGTACACCTCAGGATTGTTCACCAGCTCCGCAGGCATGAACGGCTTGGCGGCCGGGTTGGCGTTGGCATAGCCCACCGAGGTGCTGACCTTGGCAATCACCTCAGGCTCAAGCAGGTCGTTGATGAACGCATGGGCTTCTTTAGGGTTGCTCGCATCGGCCGGAATCGCCAACAGGTCGAACCACAGGTTGGAGCCTTCCTTGGGGATCGAGTACGCAATGTTCACCCCGTTCTTGGCTTCCTTGGCGCGGTTGGCGGCCTGGAACACGTCGCCGGAATAACCGAAGGCCACGCAGATATTGCCGTTGGCCAGATCCGAGATGTACTTGGAAGAGTGGAAATAGGTGATGTACGGCCGCAGCGTCAGCAGCTTGGCTTCGGCCTGCTTGTAGTCCTCGGCATTCTCGCTGCGTGGGTCCTTGCCCATGTAGTTGAGGATCGCCGGGAACAGCTCATCCGCTGAATCGAGGAAGGCCACGCCGCACTCATGCAGCTTCTTGATATTTTCCGGTTCAAACAGCACCGCCCACGAATCGATGCGGTCGATACCCAGCACTTGCTTGACCTTGTCGACGTTGTAGCCAATGCCATTGGTGCCCCACAGGTATGGCACCGAGTGCGCATTACCGGGGTCGTTCTGTTCCAGTAACTTCAGCAGCTTGGGGTCCAGGTTTTTGAAGTTGGGCAACTGCGCACGGTCAAGCTTGAGAAACGCACCGGCCTTCACCTGGCGTGCCAGGAAATGGTTGGACGGCACCACCACGTCATACCCGGTGCGCCCGGCCAGCAACTTGCCCTCCAGGGTTTCGTTGGAGTCGAACACATCGTAGATCACCTTGATGCCGGTCTTGGCCTGGAAGTCCGCCAAGGTGGTCTCGCCAATGTAATCGGTCCAGTTGTAGACACTCACCGTCGGCGCCGCCTGGCCGGCACTGCTGAACGCCGCGACCAGGGCCAGTGGAAGAAGCTTGTTCACAAGACGCATATCGTCACCCCTCTTATGCTTGTTTTCAGACGCTCAACAGCAGGAACTCACGCTCCCACGAACTGATCACCCGCTTGAAATTCTCATGCTCGGCACGCTTGACCGCGACATAGCCGCGCACGAACTTCTCCCCCAGGTACTGCTTGACCGTGTCGCAATCCTCCATGCGCGCCAGCGCATCTTCGAGGGTGAACGGCAGGCGCAGGTTGCGGCGTTCATAGGCGCGGCCTTCCACCGGGGCACTGGGTTCGATGTGCTCGATCATGCCCAGGTAGCCACACAACAAGCTGGCAGCAATCGCCAGGTAAGGATTGGCATCGGCGCCCGGCAGGCGGTTTTCCACGCGCATCGCCTCCGGGCTGGAAGTGGGTACGCGCAGGCCGACGGTGCGGTTCTCTTCGCCCCATTCGACGTTGACCGGCGCCGAGGTGTCCGGCAAAAAACGCCGAAACGAGTTCACGTTGGGTGCAAACATCGGCAGCAGCTTGGGGATGTACTTCTGCAGGCCGCCGATGTGATGCAGGAACAACGGGCTCATGTTGCCGTCGGCATCGACGAACACCGGTTTGCCGGTGGCGATTTCGACCACGCTCTGGTGCAGGTGCATGGCGCTGCCGGGCTCGTCGGCCACCGGCTTGGCCATGAAGGTGGCGGCGACGTTGTGCTTGAGGGCGGCCTCGCGCAAGGTGCGCTTGAACACCGTGATCTGGTCGGCCAGGTCCAGGGCGTCGCCATGGCGAAAGTTGATTTCCATCTGCGCCGGGCCGTCTTCGTGGATCAGCGTATCGAGGTCCAGACCCTGGGCTTCGCACCAGTCGTAGACGTCTTCGAACAGCGGGTCGAATTCGTTGGCGGCATCGATCGAGAACGACTGGCGCCCGGTTTCGGCGCGGCCCGAGCGACCGATGGGAGTTTTCAACGGCAGGTCCGGATCTTCGCAGCGCTGGGTCAGGTAGAACTCCATTTCCGGCGCGACAATCGGCTGCCAGCCTTGGTCGGTGTAGAGCTGCAGGACTTTCTTCAACACATTGCGAGGCGACAGTTCGATGGGGTTGCCCTGCTTATCGAAGGTGTCGTGGATCACGATGGCGGTGGGCTCGATGGCCCACGGCACCACGTAAGTGGCGTTGGCGACCGGGCGGCAGATCATGTCGATATCGGCCGGGTCCAGCAGGTCGTAATAGATATCGTCGTCGACAAAGTCCCCGGTTACCGTTTGCAGCAACACACTTTCCGGCAGGCGCATGCCTCGCTCATGCAGGAACTTGTTGGTGGGTGCGATCTTGCCGCGTGCGATGCCAGTCAAGTCACTGATCACGCATTCGACTTCGGTAATCTTGTGTTCTTTCAGCCAGGTGGACAGCTGATCGAAGGGGGCGTTCATAAGGACCTCGTCTTGGGTGGGATGCGACGCCGGCTTGTACTCCCAGCGCATTGAGGTCTATCTTGGGCCAGCCTTGAAACGGCATCTATCCACTTTGCACGCGGCACAACGCACCAATAGAGTGCGCACGGATCACCATGACACAGGCAACCGCTTTGCGCGTACAGGCCTTCGCCACCGGCGATGTGGCCGCCCAATGCAGTGCGACACCCGGCTGGGTGCAGCAGTACCAGCAGATGTCCCCCGGGCATTTTGCCGGGCGGGTGCGCTACCTCGACCTGCACGGGGTGCAGGTGTACGAAGAGTGCATGAACACCCGGGTGGAGCAGCATTTCAACGCACCTGCCGGCGCCCTGGCGTTCTGTTTCGACGCCAGTGACGACGCGCTGTACCTGCTCAATGGCGAAAGCCGCAACACCTGGATCACCCCGGAAAACTACCGCGAAGTGGCCGTAGTGTTCGGCCCGCAGTTCGTCCAGCGCCAGGGCCTGGATATAGCCAAGCTCGAAGGCTTGTTCATGGCACCGCTGACCTGTCGGCAAAATGCGCTGTTCACTCGCTGGCTGAGCGGCACCCTTACGCGCCTGTCGGCACTGACCGACCCCATCAGCCGCGATGCCCTCACCCAGCAACTGCTCGACGACTGCCTGTTTATCCTCGATAACGCCTGCGTGTGCCTGGACGGCAGTTCATTGCAAAAGCGCAATGAAGAACGCCAATTGATGGCGCGCATCGGCGAATGGGCGGCGGAT
Source organism: Pseudomonas sp. NBRC 111138 (assembly GCF_001320835.1). NCBI lineage: Bacteria > Pseudomonadati > Pseudomonadota > Gammaproteobacteria > Pseudomonadales > Pseudomonadaceae > Pseudomonas > Pseudomonas sp. NBRC 111138. Next base: position 6,680 of record NZ_BCBO01000050.1, read on the forward strand.
GCACCGGATGAAACCGCCAACCTGTTGGAACTGGCGCAGATTGCGGGTGTGCCGTTGCGCCAATTGCAGCAAGGGTTCAAGACCTACACGGGGATGAGCCCGGCGCAGTGGTTAAGGTTGCGTCGGTTGAACGGGGCGCGGCGGGAGTTGCTGAGCACGACCGACACCACGGTGGCCGAGGTCGCGATGAATTGGTCGTTCTGGCATTTGGGGCGGTTTTCAAACAGCTACCGGGCGCTTTTTCAGGAGCTGCCCAGCGAAACCCTGAAACGCTCCAGCTGAAAAAACACGCTTGACCTTGTGGGAGGGACAGACCAAACCGTCCCTCCCTTGAACCTCAATCAGGGCTGCGCGTTCAAAAAAGTGGAGATCAGTTGATTGACCTGCTCCGCCGCCTCCAGCTGCACCATATGCCCCTGCCCCGGCAATACATGCACCTGAGCCTGCAGCCCTTGGGCGTGACTTGCCGGGATGATCGCGTCGTCACTGCCCCAGATCACCAGGCTCGGCTGGCGGCCCACCTCGCTGCGAAGATCCAGCATCTGCCGCCCGCCATCGAACAGCCTGTGATCGAGCTGGCGCAACGCTTGATCCACCCCTTCCAGGCGCTTGAATTTGAGCATGTCCTCCAGCATCTGCCGCGTCACCAGCGCAGGGTTACTGAACAGTTGAGTCAATGGCGGCTTGAGCGCGTTACGGTTGTTGGCTTCGACAAAACCTCGCAGGTAATCGCCGTTGATATCGGCACCCAGACCGGCGCTGGCGATCAAGGTGATGGAGGCGATACGTGCAGGCGCCAGGCTGGCGACGGTGAGGGTCACCAGCCCACCCATGGAGTGGCCGGCCAAATGCACACGGTCGAGCGCCAAATGGTCGAGCAATGCCAGTACGGCGTGACTGAGTTCGGCAGCGTCTCCCGTTTGCAGAGACTTGCCCGACTCCCCGTGCCCCGGCAGGTCCAGGGCAATCACCCGGCGTTCGGCGGCCAGGGCCGGTTGATTGAACAGCCAGTTGTTCAGATCGCCCCCGAAGCCGTGCACCAACACCAGCGGCGTGCCGCCCTCGCCCATGTCCAGATAACGCAGCAAGCGCCCGCCTACCTCGACTTTTTGTGCGCTGGGGCCGGCCTCTTCGGCTTCGGCGGCACTGGAGACGAACCCTGCGTTGAAG
>NZ_BCBO01000051.1:0-7726 GCF_001320835.1 Pseudomonas sp. NBRC 111138
ACGCTATCGATCTGAGCCTCTGTCGCCTCGCCCTCCACCACAATTCCCAGTAGAGCGCCCACCGACAGGGTTTCATCACTGAGCGCCAGTACCCGACGCAGCACGCCGCTAAAAGGCGCCTCGACACTGCTGGAGATCTTGTCGGTCTCCACGTCCAGCACCTCCTCGCCCTTTTCCACTCGGTCGCCGGGTTGTTTGAGCCAGACATCGATGCGGCCCTCGGTCATCGACAGGCCCCATTTGGGCATGGTCAGGGTATGAATCATGCGGAAGTCCTCTTGTCGGCGATCTTCATCACGGCGGCCTCGATCTTCGCGGCGTTGGGGATGTACAGGTCTTCCAGAGCATCGGAAAACGGCACCGGGGTGTGCGGCGCGGTGACCATCTCGATGGGAGCGCGCAGGAAAGCGAACCCCCGCTGGGCCACCAGGGCACTGATGTCGGTGGCGACCGAGCAGCGCGGGTTGGATTCGTCGATCACCACCAGGCGCCCGGTTTTCTCGACGCTTTCAAGGATGCTGTCTTCATCCAGCGGGCTGGTGGTGCGCAGGTCCAGCACTTCACAATCAATGCCTTGACGCGCCAGGTTGGCCGCAGCCTCCAGGGCGATATGCAGCATGCGGCCGTAGGTCACCAGCGTCACATCCTTGCCCTCACGCACAAAGTTGGCTTCGCCAAACGGGACCGTGTACAGCTCTTGCGGTACGTCGCCCTGCATGCCGTAGAGCATTTTGTGCTCCAGGAAAATCACCGGGTCATTGTCGCGGATTGCCTGGATCAACATGCCCTTGGCGTCGTAGGGCGTGGCCGGGCATACCACCTTGAGGCCGGGGATATGCGTCCACATGGAGGTGAGCATTTGCGAATGCTGGGCAGCCGCCCGCAAACCGGCGCCGTACATGGCACGGATCACCAGCGGTGTAGTGGTTTTGCCACCGAACATATAGCGGAACTTGGCAGCCTGGTTGAGCAACTGGTCCAGGCAGCAGCCGATGAAGTCGACGAACATCAATTCGCATACTGGGCGCATGCCACGGGTAGCGGCGCCCACCGCCATGCCCACGTAGCCGACCTCAGACAACGGTGCGTCCAGCACGCGCCCGGGAAATTGCGGGTGCAAGCCCTTGGTCACGCCGAGCACGCCGCCCCATGCGTCCTGCTCACCGGGGGAACCGGTGCCACCGGCCACATCCTGACCGATGATGAATACGCTCTGGTCACGGCCCATCTCTTGAGCCAAGGCCTCATTGATCGCCTGCTGATAGCTGATTTTACGAGCCATTAGATTCTCTCCACGTCTTGTTTTTATAGGGTTGGTATCAGCGGTAGGCCACGTAAACGTCGCTTAGCAGGTCGGCGGCCTGGGGCTTGGGATCGGTTTTGGCCAGGCGCACGGCGTCTTCGATCAACTGAGCCACTTCACCGTCGATGCGCTCGAACTGCGCTGCGTCCAGCCAGCCTTCGGCATTGCAGCGCTGACGGAACAAGGCCAGGCAATCGGCGCTTTCGCGCAGGTTTTTCACTTCGTCAGCGCCGCGATAGGTTTGCGCATCGCCCTCGAAGTGCCCGTAGAAACGGCTCAGCTTGACCTCGACCAGTGTCGGCCCGTCGCCTTGGCGCGCCCGCTCCACAGCAACGCCGAGCGCTTCATGCACCGCGAAAAAATCATTGCCGTCGACGATCACCCCCGGCATACCAAACCCGGCGGCGCGCTCGGCGATGTCTTTGCAGGCCACCGACCAACCGGCGCCAGTGGCCTCGGCATAACCGTTGTTTTCGGCGACAAACAGACACGGCAGCTGCATGATCGACGCCAGGTTCATCGCTTCGAACACGGCACCTTCGTTGGAGCCACCGTCGCCAAAAAATGCCACTGCCACGCCCTGGCACCCCTTGAGCTTGGCAGCCAGCGCCGCCCCCGCGGCCAACGGTGCGCCGGCACCGACAATGCCGTTGGCGCCGAGCATGCCTTTCTCTTGGTCGGCGATGTGCATGGAGCCGCCCTTGCCGCCGCACACGCCGGTTTTCTTGCCATAGATTTCGGCCATCATGCCGAACACGTCGACGCCCTTGGCGATGCAGTGTCCGTGGCCGCGGTGGTTGGACGCGATGCAATCATCGTCATTGAGGTGCGCCATGACGCCAGCGGCGCAGGCTTCCTGACCGGCATACAGGTGAACGAAACCGGGGATCTCGCCGGTGGCGAACTCCACATGCAGGCGTTCTTCGAAATCGCGGATGGTGCGCATCACGGTGTAGGCATGCAGTAACTGATCGGTGCACAGGTGGGTGGACATCTTGTTGTTCTCCAGGTTGTCTCGACGCACAAAAAACTGGCTGCGGCCAGTGCCAAGCTGTTCAGCACAGCTTGTGCCAACCGTCGAGAAAACCTGGCAAAGCCTTGATCCAGAGCCGTGCCACACAGCGATGCCCAGGCAAGTGGTCGACTAAATGTGAGACGCAACCACGCAGTTCGACCCTTGAGTCTCAGCGGCATGAGACGCAGCGTCTCAATGCAGGCGTTGGTCAGGGTGCCCTTGTCCGTCGGCGCACATGCGCGCTTAATGACGCGCATAACAACAAAGCTTGAGAACCGGAGGCTTTATGCTCGCCATGAACTCCAGGGAGCATGTCGACTGTGTCAGTCGCGTGGTCCGCAATGCCGAGCGCCTGCCCCAGGCGCCCGTGCCGTCGCTGATCTTCGATTCGTGGCGGCGGTCCATGGAGCAACACCGCCTGGACCCCGGCTCCCTGCAAGGTCCACGTATCCTCAGCGAACCCTTGCTCAAGGAATGCCGCGAGCGCGCCGAGCTGTTCATGCGCATCGCCGGCGAAGAAGTCGCACAGTTGCACCATCGCGTGCGCCATGCCGACTACTGCGTGATGCTCACCGACGCCCAGGGCCAGACCATCGATCACCGTGTCGATGCGAGCATTCGCACCGACTGCCGCAAGGCCGGCCTTTACCTGGGCACCTGCTGGTCGGAAGCCGAGGAAGGCACCTGCGGCGTGGCCACGGTGCTGACCAGTAAAACAGCGGTGACGGTGCACAAGCGTGATCACTTTCGCGCAGCGTTTATCGGCCTGACGTGTTCGGCTGCGCCCATCTTCGACCCGCAGGGCCACCTGTTGGGTGTGCTGGATGTCTCGGCGCTCAAGTCGCCGGATGACCGCGGCAGCCAGCACCTGATACGGCAGATGGTGGCGCAGAGCGCCCAGGCCATCGAAAACGCTTTTTTCATGCACAGCGCCCGGCAGCACTGGGTATTACAAGCCCATAGCACTCCAGGCTTTGTCGACAGCCAACCCGACCTGCTGCTGGCCTGGGACCAGGACGGACGTCTGCACGCCTTGAACAGCAAGGCGCGTCAAGCCCTGCGCTTGCGCTTTGGCCAGCTGCCTGAGCATATCGGCGAAGTGTTCGATGTGGATGCATTGCGTGCAGCCACTGATCAGTCAACCCGGCAGTTGCACTGGCTGGGCAAGCCCGACGCGGTACACGTGAGGGTCAATGCACCCCGACGCCCCTCGGTTCGGGCGCTGCCAGAGACTCAAGTCGACCCGCGGATCCAGGAGCACCTGCGCTTGGCTGCGCGGGTCAAGGACCGCAACCTGCCCGTGCTGGTGCAAGGTGAAACCGGCGTCGGCAAAGAAGTCTTCGCCCGCCAGTTGCACGAGCACAGCGCGCGCCGGCACGAGCCGTTTGTGGCGGTGAACTGCGCGGCGATTCCCGAAAGCCTGATTGAAAGCGAGCTGTTCGGCTATTCGCCCGGCGCCTTCACCGGAGCCTCCAGCAAAGGCATGAGCGGGCTGCTACTGCAAGCCGACGGCGGTACGTTGTTCCTCGACGAAATCGGCGATATGCCGTTGGCGTTGCAGACACGGTTGCTGCGGGTGCTGGCCGAGGGTGAAGTCGCGCCGTTGGGCGCAGCGAAAACCCGCGTGGTGAACATTCAGGTGATCTGCGCCAGCCACCGCGATTTGGCGGCGCTGGTCAGCGCGGGCCGATTCCGTGAAGACCTGTACTTTCGCCTGGGTTGTGCGCGCTTCTGCCTGCCGCCGTTGCGCGAACGCACCGATAAGCTGGCCCTGATCAATCGGCTGTTGGAGCAAGAGGCGCGTAACAGTGGCGTGTCGTTGGGCATCGGCCAGGCCACACTGCAATTGCTACTGGGTTATGCGTGGCCGGGCAATGTGCGGCAACTGCGGCATGTGCTGGCGTACGCCTGTGCGGTGTGCGAAGGCACTACACTGCAAGTGGTGGATTTGCCGATTGAAATCCGGGGCGAGCAGCCTCAAGGGCTGGAAGAGCAAAGCGCCAGCCCCGAGCGTCAAATGGTTCTGGATGCGTTGATTCGCCATCGCTGGAAACCCTCGCCTGCGGCACAGGCCCTGGGGATTTCAAGGGCAACCCTGTACCGACGCGTGAACCAACTGGGTATTGATATGCCCGGCAAAACCCACTGATACAAGGGATCGACTCCCACGCAGGCGAGTCGACCCACGCTGTCAGCGGTAGACCAGGCCACCGTCGATCAACGGCGCCTGCCCGGTCATATAATCTGCGTCCGGGCCTGCCAGAAATGCCACAAACCCCGCCACATCCTCCGGCGTTTGCGCACGGCCCAAGGCGATGCCATCCACGTACTGCTTGTAGGTTGCGCCCACCTGCGCCCCGGTAATCTCGGCCATGCGCTTGTCGATCTCAACCCACATATCGGTGCCCACCACACCGGGGCAATAGGCGTTTACCGTGATACCCGCGCTCGCCAGTTCCTTGGCCGCCGCCTGGGTCAAGGCGCGCACCGCGAATTTGCTCGCCGAGTAGACCCCTAACAACGCAAAGCCTTCATGCCCTGCGATTGAACAAGCATTGATGATCTTGCCCTTCTGCTTGAGCGCCTTGAATTTGTTGGCGGCCGCCTGGATCCCCCAAAGCACGCCCTTGACGTTGATATCCAGGGTGCGCTCGACCTGCTGCGGGCTGACATCGAGCAATGAGTCGATCTGCGCCACTCCGGCGTTATTGACGATGATGTCGAATCCGCCCAGCGTATGGTGGGCATGCTCTACCGCAGCCGTCACCTGTTCGCGTCTGGATACATCAGCGATGAACACAGAGGCTTTGCGGCCGGTGGCGACGATTTCGGCGGCCACGGCGTTGAGCTTGGCGCCGTCAATGTCCACCAACGCGACATCGGCGCCGTCCTGTGCAAGGCGCATGGCAATAGCCCGGCCTATGCCCTGCCCGGCGCCGGTGACCAGCGCGACTTTACCTGCGATACCCATGACAATCTCCTGAAACGATGAGGGGAGCCTTGTCTATCGCAAGCCGGCGCCTGGCTGTCGAGCCGCAACAGGATCGGCATCGGAGCTGAGACGGGTTGTCTCGCCGTGCGAACCTTGCGCGAAAGCTTGTAAAAGGCCGCGCTTATGCCTAGCTTAGGCGCCCCCCGCCCAGCGCTTTAAGGCCTTTACCCATGGTTTTGCGTTTTCGCCCCGTCGTCACTTCACGTTTCGCCCTCGGCCTGTTGCTCAGTGGCGGCATCGGCAGCAGCCTGGCCGCCGAGATCGAGTTGCCGACGGTAAAGGTCCAGGGCCAGGATGAGTCGGGCTACCGCAGTGAAACCGCGTCGGTGGGCGGCTTTGATGAAGCGCCGCTGTTGGACACCCCCGCCTCGATCACCGTGATCAACGCCGCGCTGATCAAGGACCAGCAGGCACGCTTGCTCAGTGAAGTGCTGCGCAACGATGCCTCGGTGGGCGACAGTTACGCGCCCATCGGCTATTACGAAAACTTCGTGGTGCGCGGCTTCTCGCTCAATGCAGCCAGCAGCTACAAGATCAATGGGCGCACCATCACCGGCGAGCAGAACGTGGCGCTGGAAAACAAGCAGCAGGTGGAAGTGTTCAAGGGCCTGGCCGGTTTGCAGAGCGGTATTTCCGAGCCCAGCGGGGTGATCAATTACGTGACCAAACGCCCCCAGGATGTGCGCTCGGTGACGGTGTCCACCGATGATCGTGGCAGTGGTTACATCGCCACCGATGTCGGCGGCTGGTTTGGCAGCGAGCAGCAGTTCGGCCTGCGCGCCAACGTCGCCCATGAAGACCTCAATTCCTATGTGGAACACGCCAACGGCCAGCGCGATTTCGTGTCCCTGGCCTTTGACTGGAACATCAGCCCCGACGCCGTGCTGCAACTGGACGCCGAATACCAGAACAAGCAACAGCGTTCGGTACCGGGGTATCAACTGCTGGGCGGCACCGAAGTGCCCCACGGTGCTTCACCGAAGAAGCTGTTGGGGCACCAGACGGGCGGCAAGCAGGTCGGGATTGATTCGCTGAACCTCAACGGCAAGTTCGAGTACCGTTTCAGCGATCAATGGAAAGGCAGTGTCAGCGCGGCGCGTAGCAAGGTGGTGATTGATGACTACAGCTCGTTTGCCTGGGGTTGCTATGGTTCAGCCAGTTGCAGTTCCGCAAGCGTGCCGAACTACTTCAGCCCCGAAGGCAACTACGACGTCTACGACTACCGCAGCCCGGATGACACTCGCCGCGACGATGAAATCCAGGCGGCCATGACCGGCCTCTTCGACACCGCCGGCATCGGCCATGAACTGACCTTTGGCAGCAGCGCGTTTCGCCGAGTGATCGACAAACGCAAGTCGGTCAATGAATTCATCGGCACCGCCAATACCAACGAAGAGGTGCCGAGCTTTCCCCCGACCGACAAGCCGTTGAACGACAGCCACCGCAACCTCGACAGCCGCCAGTACGGGCTGTTCGTCACCGACCGCATCCGCTTCAACGAGCACTGGCAAACCCTCCTCGGCGGCCGTGAAGTGCGCCTGGACGAAAAAGCCTTCGACAGCGTCACCGGCAACCAGACGCGCCACACCCAACAGTACGTGTTCCTGCCCCAGGCCTCGTTGATCTACAAGCCAGTGGACAACGTTTCGCTGTACACCAGCTACAGCAAGGGCCTGTCCCTGGGCGGCACCGCGCCGTGGTTTGCAAGCAATGCCGATGAAACACTCGCCCCCACCGTCTCGCGCCAGATCGAAGCCGGGGTGAAATACGACTGGCGCCGTATCAGCTTCGCCGCCGCTGTATTCCAGACGCGCCAGGCTTACCAGTACGCCAAGCCCGAAGGTGGCACGTTCAACTACGTGCAGCAGGGCCAGCAAAAAAACACCGGCATTGAATTGTCCGCCAACGGCTGGGCCACCGACCGTCTGCAGATCGCCACCAGCGTGGCCGCGATCCGAGCGCGGGTGAGCGGCAGCGGCACGCCGGAATACGAAGGCCACCAGGCGATCAACGTGCCCAAGCTGCGCGCCAGCGTGTACGCCGACTACGCCCTGCCCTGGGTCAACGGCCTGGCGGTATTGGGCGGCGTGCAATACAGCGCCAAGAAGTCTGCCAATCGCACCGGCAACGTGGAAGTGGGCGACTACGCGGTGGTCAACGTCGGCAGCCGCTACACCACCAAGGTCGATGGCTACGAGACCGTGTTTCGCCTGAGCGTCGATAACCTGTTCGACAAGCGCTACTGGCGCGACGCCGGCGAATACATGGGCGATGACTACCTGTTCCAGGGCGCACCGCTGACGGCGCGCCTGAGTGCTTCAGTAAACTTCTGAACCCCCGACTCTGTGGCGAGGGAGCTTGCTCCCGCTGGGGTGCGAAGCGCCCCCCAAAATCCGGCTCCAGCTTCGCTGTCGAG
>NZ_BCBO01000052.1:0-94631 GCF_001320835.1 Pseudomonas sp. NBRC 111138
GCTGGGGTGCGAAGCGCCCCCCAAAATCCGGCTCCAGCTTCGCTGTCGAGCGGGAGCAAGCTCCCTCGCCACAAAAAGCAGCAACTCTCTGATCGTTACTTGGGCATCTTGCGAAAGCCCACCGCCAGGCGGTTCCAGCTGTTGATGGTGGCGATGGCGACGCTCAGGTCCACTTGTTCCTGGGGGCTGAACTGCGCAGCCAGGGCGTTGAAGTCTTCGTCGGGGGCGTGGGTGTGGCTGAGCAGCGTCAGGCTTTCGGCCCAGGCCAGCGCGGCGCGTTCACGTGGGGTGAAAAATGGCGTTTCACGCCAGGCCGACACGGTGTACAGGCGCCGTTCGGTCTCGCCGCCCTTGCGCGCATCGGCGGTGTGCATGTCGAGGCAGAACGCGCAGCCGTTGATCTGCGATACGCGCAAGCGCACCAGTTCCAGCAGTGGCAGTTCGATGGAGAGTTTGCCCACCGCCGCTTCCAGGGCGAGCATGGCTTTCATGGCGTCCGGGGAGGCGGTATAGAAATCGGTACGGGTTTGCATGGTGAATCTCCAGAACGTTGGGATAGGTGCGCAGAGTAGTCAGCGCAGCGTTCTGGAGAAATAGCCAATCCGGGCGAAGAACAGGTGACCAATCTACAGGCCGCGGTTCCTCAGCCACTGGATGAAGCCCTTCTTGACCGGTACCACGGGCGCGTCTTCGGTCAGGGCCTGGGCGGCATGGCGGCGGAAGTCCAGCAGCGCCTTCATGGCTTCGCCGATATCATGCCGGGCGTCCAGGCACGGCTTGAGGTATTCATTTTCGATGCGGTAGAGCGTGCAGTAGGTCTTGGCCGAAAAATCCGCCAGCGCCGCCTGGTCGGAGAGGATGCCGGACTCACCGATCACCTCACCAGGGCCCATGCGCCCAGCCTCGAACTTGTGCCCGTCCTTGATCAACAGCACCGAGACCACGCCGGACTCGATGATGAACAGGTGATCGCTGACCTCCCCCGCCGCCAGGATCATCTCACCGGCGCGGTAGGTGTGCAGGGTCATGTTCTGGCTGAAGGTGTCTTTTTCTTCCTGGCGCAAGGTGGAGAAGATCGTCGAGCGCTCCAGCAAGGCGCGGGCGCCAGACACCGCAGGCGGCGTGCTGCCTTCGGTGGCGGACAACAGCCCCACGCCCGCCGCCTGCAAATGCCGGTAGGCCAGGTCGTAAAGCTGGTTGCGGGTTTCGCGCTTGAGGCCCATGGCCGGCACAAAGCCGCTGATCTCATATTCCACGCCACTGCCGGTGGACGCCTTGAACGCGACGCTGGGCGCCGGCTGGGCCAGCAACGGCCGGCAGCCCTGCATCGCACGCTCCAGCGCTTCGATCACGGTTTGCGGGCGCGCATGGGGGCTGACTTGCAGGCTGACCGCCAGGCCGAACATGTCCGCCGGACGCGAGAAGTTGATGATCTTGGCCTTGGCCGCCAGGGAGTTGGGGATCACCGCCAGGCTGCCCTGGGAGGTTTGCAGGCGCGTGGCGCGCCAGTCGATATCGGTGACACGGCCTTCGGTGCCGTCGATGGAGATCCAGTCATCGATCTGGTAAGGCTTGGTGGTATTGAGGACGATCCCGGAAAACACATCGCTCAGGGTGCTTTGCAAGGCCAGGCCGACGATGATCGCCACGGCGCCGGAGGTGGCCAGCACGCCCTTGACCGGCAGGTCGAGCACGTAGGCCATGGCGGCGATGATCGCAATGAGGAAAATCACTGCGCCCATCAGGTCCTGCAACAAACGCCCGGTATGGCCGACCCGCTGCATCATCACCGCGCCGAGCAATACCGTGAGGGTGCGCGCGGCGAACAACCACCAGCCGATCTGCAGCGCCGTGGCGGCCAGATGCAAGGTGGTGTCATCGGCATAGGGCGCCGCTTGCATGGGGTTCATGCCGTCGTTGAACAACACGGCACTGAACACCGCGAAAATCACCAGCCGCGCTGCGAGTTTCCAGTTAGCCAGGTTGGCGGAAATAAGGCGCCACACGGCGATGTCGATCAGGATCAACGCCACGGCGCACAGCATCGGGTGATCAGCGATAAATGAGGGCATCCAGGCGACTCCAGGGCGAATGCCGAGAAGATCGCATGAAATCAGAAACCTGGAAACAAAATGTAGGAGCTGGCTTGCCTGCGATGCAAACACCGCGGTGTATCAGCTACACCAGGGTGATGCTATCGCAGGCAAGCCAGCTCCCACAGGAGGTTGCGGTGAACCGTCAGGCGTGCATCTGCCCGAATTTGCCCGACTGAAAGTCGGCAAATGCCTGGTGAATCTCCTGCTCGGTGTTCATCACGAACGGACCGTGGCCGACGATGGGCTCGTCGATGGGTTCGCCGCTGAGCAGCAGCACCTTGGCGTCGTCGTTGGACTCCAGGGTCAGTTGCTTACCGTCGCGCTCGAACAGCGCCAATTGCCCCTGGCGTGCGACCTCCTCGCCATTGATCAACAACGTGCCGCTGAGCACCACCAAGGCGGTGTTACGCCCGGCGTGCAGGTCCAGCGTGACCGCTTTACCGGCGTTGAGGCGCAAGTCCCATACGTCTATCGGAGTGAAGGTGCGGGCCGGGCCTTGAGTACCGGCAAATTTCCCGGCGATCAGCCGCAGGTGGCCGGCGTCGTTTGCCAATGGCAGCACCGGAATGTCGCCATCGACGATGGTCTGGTAACCGGCATCCGCCATTTTGTCCTTGGCCGGCAGGTTGACCCACAGTTGCACCATCTCCAGTGCGCCGCCACTACGGGCGAAGTCTTGGGAGTGAAACTCTTCGTGCAGGATCCCTTTGGCTGCGGTCATCCATTGCACATCGCCCGGGCCGATTTTGCCGCCGGCACCGGTAGAATCGCGGTGCTCGACTTCGCCGTCGTAGACGATGGTCACGGTTTCAAAACCGCGATGCGGGTGCTGGCCGACGCCGCGACGTTGTTCAGTCGGGGTGAATTCGGCTGGACCTGCGTGATCCAGCAACAGGAATGGGCTGATGTGCTTGCCCATGGTGTCGTAGGAAAACAGCGTGCGTACCGGGAAGCCGTCGCCGACCCAGTGGGCGCGGGGGCTGGTGTAGATACCAATCAGCTTTTTCATGGTGTACCTCCAAAGTGAGTACACCTTAAATCGCCTCACCCTTGAGCACTAGCCGGTAAAAATGGCCCTGATCGTTCTATATATAGGACAGCGTTTTAACCTGGCGTTGGCGCAGCAGTTGAAAGGCAACCAGTGCCGACAGTGCAAACCCGGCCTGGATAACGATCATCGGCGCGGCACTGCCATCGCGTAACTGGCTCAGCAACAACCCGCTGCACGTGGCGCCGAACATCTGTGCAAATCCCATGAGCCCGGCGGCTAAACCCGCACGATGCGCATTGGGCATCACGGCCCCGGTAACGGAACCGGGCAGCACCAGGCCGCCGCCGAGCGTGACCAGGGCGATGGGAATATCCAGCCCTACTACCGACAACCCGAACACTCCGTAAATCGCCAGGGCTGCCACCCCGCCCACCGCCACCATCGTCACACCCATCGCCACAATGCGCTGCGGCCCCAGGCGCTGAATGTTACGCCGGGTATAAGTGGAGCCGACGATCAGCATCGACACAATCAGCCCGAAGTTGAGCCCGTATTCAAGGCTGCTGAACCCCAGCAGATTGATAAACACCGCCGATGAACCCGCGATCACCGCAAACATCGCGCCATAGGTACACGCCAGGGCCACCGCGTAAGCACGGTATTGGCGCCCCTTAAGCAGATCCAGATACTGCCCGCCGAGGGTGCGCCAGTGTGCGGCCCTGGGATCGAGGTGATGATTGCTCTCGCGAAAGAACAGCAGCGCCAGCAATAACACCAGGCTACCGATCACCAACGCCAGGGCGATGGGCGCACGCCACCCCAGTAATTTGATCAGTAAGCCCCCTGCTATCGGCGCAACGACGATGGCATACAACATGCCGATCATCGTCAGCGCCAGGGCCGGGCCTGCCTCGGCTTTCCACACATCGCGCACCACGGTGCGCGCTAGTACCAGCGCGGCGCACGCGCCCAGGCCTTGCAACACCCGGGCGGCGATAAACTGCTGGATGTCGGTGACCAGCAGCATCGCCAGCGTCGCCACTACGTAGAGCGTCAGGCCCCCGATCAAGACTGGCCGCCGGCCGATGCGATCCGACAGCGGCCCGAACAGTAGCTGCCCCAGGCCAAACGCAGCAACGAATGCCGACAGCGCCATCAGTGCCGAGCCTTGCGGCGCCTGCAGCGCGTGCTCGATGGCACCCAGGCCGGGGATGATCAGTTGCGTCGAGACTTCACCCAATGCGGTGAGGGCAACCAGCAAGAACAGCAAGCTGCGTGAGGGTGCCGGGGCGTTTGCCATGGGGAGTATCCGGGGGCTGGATTAATTTATATTTCGACCATAATATGAGCGAAAAATTATGTCTATAATTTTTTGCCCTATGGTCACCCTGGAGTTCGTCATGCCCCCTCTCCCCCTGCGCCTTCTCACGCCACTGGCTCTGCTGGTGGTCCTCAGTGGTTGTAACAGCAAGGCCGACAGCGCCGCCCAGGCGCCCACATCGCGCCCGGTGCTGGCCGCCACAGTCGAAGCAGCCGGCACCCAGCAAAGCGCCTATACCGGCGTGGTGGCGGCACGCACTGAAAGCGACCTGGGCTTTCGGGTCAGCGGTAAGGTGATCGAGCGCAAGGTCGACCCCGGCCAGCACGTCTCCCGTGGTGACACCCTGTTGGTGCTGGACATCGGCGACTTCGAACTGGCGCTTCGCTCGGCCAAGAACCGCGTCAACGCCGCCCAGGCCCAACTGCGCCAGCGTCGTGACGATGAAAACCGCTACCAGCGCCTGGCCAGCACCGGCGCGGTGTCGCGGCAGATCTTCGACCAGTCGGCCACCAACCTGCGCGTCGCCCAGGCCGAACTGGCCGCAGCGCAATCGGATGCCAGCCAGATCGAAAACCGTCGCACTTATTCGGTACTCAAGGCCGATGGCGACGGCATCATCACCGACGTGCTGGCCGATCGCGGCCAAGTGGTGGCCGAAGGGCAAATCGTGGCGCGCCTGGCCCATGACGGCGCCCGCGAAGCCATCGTCAACCTGCCGGAGAACCGGCGTGACCTGGCCGCGCAAAAAGCCCTGGCGTTTCCCTTTGGCGCAGCGGACCAGGCCGTGACCGCCACCCTGCGTGAACTGTCCGCCAGCGCCGACCCGGTCACCCGCACCTACCGCGCACGTTACGTGCTGCAGGGTTCGGTCGAGCGTTTCGCCCTCGGCTCCACCATCACCGTGCGCCTGCAAGGCAACGGCCAGCCCCTGCAAACCCGCGTGCCGATTGGCGCCTTGCAGGATGCGGGGCAAGGCACGGGCGTCTGGCTGATTGGCGATGATCAAAAGATCAGCTTTGCCCCGGTGAAGGTCGCCAGCCTCGGCCAAGAAGACGCCTTGCTCGACAGCGGCGTAACACCCGGCCAAACCATCGTCGCCCTCGGCGCTCACCTGCTGCACAGCGGCGATACGGTGCGCTTGCTGCCCGCCCAGGCGCTGGCCCTCAACCGTGAGCAGGATCAATGAGTATGCGCGGGATCAACCTCTCCGAACTGGCCGTCAAGCACCGCGCCGTCACCTTGTTCTTGCTGATTGCGATCCTCGTTGCCGGGGTCTTCGCGTTCGGCAAACTGGGGCGAGCCGAAGACCCTTCGTTTACCGTCAAGGTCATGACCATCACCGCCGCCTGGCCCGGCGCCACCGCCCAGGAGATGCAGGAGCAAGTAGCCGACCGCCTGGAAAAGCGCCTGCAGGAACTGGACTACTACGATCGCGTCGAGACCATCGCCCAGCCAGGCTTTGTGTCGATGCGCATGACCTTCCTGGAGTCCACGCGCCCGAGCGAGATTCAGGAGCTGTTCTACCAGACCCGCAAAAAACTCAGCGACGAAGCCACGCGCCTGCCCAAGGGCGTGATCGGGCCGTTTTTCAACGATGAATATTCCGACGTGTACTTTGCGTTGTACGCCCTGGAAGCCGAACACCTGCCCCATCGCCAACAAGTGCAAATGGCCGAGGAGCTGCGCCAGGGTTTGCTCAACCTGCCAGGGGTGAAGAAGGTCAATATCCTTGGCGAGCAGGCCCAGCGCGTGTTTGTCGAGTTCTCCTATGAGCGCCTGGCAACCCTGGGCATCAAGCCCGAACAGATCTTCGCCGCCCTCGCCGCACAAAATGCCGTGGCGCCCTCAGGCTTCGTCGAAACGGCGGGCGCCCGCGCTTATATCCGCATCGACGGCGCGTTCGACAGCCTCGCGCTGATCGAAAACGTGCCCCTGCAAGTCAATGGCCGCGTATTGCGCATCGCCGATGTGGCCACCGTGAGCCGGGGTTATGAAGACCCGCCCAGTTATCGCATCCGCCATCAGGGCGACCCGGCGTTGATGCTGGGCGTGATCATGGAGAAGCACTGGAACGGCCTGGAACTGGACAAGAGCCTGCAGGCCCAGGAAGCCAGAATCCAGGCCGACCTGCCGCTGGGCGTGAACTTCGCCAAAGTCTCCGACCAGGCGAAAAACATCAGCCTGGCGGTCAACGAGTTCATGCTCAAATTCTTCGTCGCCCTGGCCGTGGTGATGCTGATCAGCCTATTGGCCCTGGGCTTTCGCGTGGGGCTGGTGGTGGCGGCGGCCGTGCCGCTTACGCTGTCGATCGTGTTCGTGATCATGCTGGTCACCGGCCGTGAATTCGACCGCGTGACCCTCGGCGCATTGATCATCTCCCTGGGCCTGTTGGTGGACGACGCGATCATTGCCATCGAGATGATGGTGGTCAAACTCGAAGAAGGCTTTGACCGCATCCACGCGGCCACCTACGCCTGGAGCTCAACAGCGGCGCCGATGCTGACCGGGACTCTGGTGACCATTATCGGTTTCCTGCCGGTTGGCTTTGCACGCTCCGGGGCGGGTGAGTACGCCGGCAATATCTTCTGGATCGTGGGTTTCGCGCTGATTTCATCCTGGTTGGTGGCCGTGGTGTTTACGCCTTACCTGGGCGTGAAGTTGTTGCCGCAGATCAAGCCAGTGCCCGGCGGGCATGATGCGATTTATGCCGGGCGCTACTACCAGAAACTGCGCAGCCTAGTGGAGGCCTGCGTGCGCGGGCGCTGGCTGGTGACCGGCATGGTGGTGGCCGCGTTCGTGGTATGCGGCCTGGGTATGGCGGTGGTGAAGAAACAGTTCTTCCCGGACTCCGACCGCTCGGAGCTGATTCTGGAAGTGTATATGCCACCCGGCAGCGCGTTCAAAAGCACCGAAGCCGTGGCGGCGCAGGTGGAGAAGGCGCTGTTGCAAGAACCGCAGACCAGTATGGTCGACACCTATGTGGGCGGCGGTGCACCGCGGTTTTTCCTGTCGTTGAACCCTGAAATGCCAGACCCGGCGTTCGCCAAGTTGATCGTGCAAACCCCGGACTCCCACGCCCGCGACGCGCTGAAACTGCGGATGCGCGAGCGCATTGCGGCAGGCGAATTTCCGTCGGCGCGGGTACGGGTCACGCAGCTCGTCTTCGGCCCGCCGGTGCCGTTCCCGGTGGTGTTTCGCGTCTCGGGGCCCGACCTGAATGTGCTGCGCGGGCTGTCTGAAGACGTGCGTCAGGTCGTGGCCGGCAACACGCTGACCAGAGACACCTTCCTAGAATGGGGCGAGCGTGCCAGCGGTTATCGCCTGGTGCTGGACCAGGATCGCTTGCGCTTGCTGGGTTTTACCCCCGACGAGGTCAAGTCCCAACTCAACGCCCTGCTCAGCGGCAACCCGATCACCGAAGTTCGCGAAGGCAACCGCACCGTCTCAGTGGTGGCCCGCGCCCAAGGCAGCCAACGCGAAGACCTGGCCAACCTCAACAACATGACGCTGACCAACAGCGCCGGTACGTCGTTGCCGCTGGCCCAGGTCGGGCATTTCAAGGCGGTGATGGAAGAACCGATCCTCAAGCGCCGCGACCGCGCCACCACCGTGGAGGTACGCGCCGACATCATCGATGGCGTACAACCGCCCGATGTGGAAATAGCGGTGTACAAAGACCTGCAACCGCTGATCGCCAAGCTGCCCAGCGGTTACAAAATCGACATCGGCGGCCCGGTTGAGGAAAGCGCCAAGGCCAACGTGGCCCTGGCGGCGCTGTTTCCGATCATGATCCTGCTCACCCTCACGGTGATCATGTTCCAGGTGCGCTCGTTCGGCGTGATGTTCATGGTGTTCGCTACCGCGCCGTTGGGCCTGATTGGTGCAGTGCCGACCTTGTTGCTGTTCAACCAGCCGTTCGGCTTCAACGCGATCCTGGGCCTGATTGGCATCGGCGGCATTCTGATGCGCAATACGCTGATCTTCACCGACCAGATCCGCCAGAACCAGGACCACGGCGTGGCGATTCGCGAGGCCATTATCGAAGCCACCGTGCGGCGTGCCCGCCCGGTGATCCTGACCGCACTGGCGGCGGCGCTGGCGTTTATTCCGTTGACGCTCTCGGTGTTCTGGTCGTCGCTGGCTTATGTGCTGATTGGCGGTGTGCTGGTAGGCACGGTGTTGACGCTGTTGTTCCTGCCGGCGCTGTGCAGCCTGGTACTGCGCGACAAGGTTGCTGAAACGTCCCACGTAACTGCCGGATAAGCTCTACTCCCCTCCGCTTTCCACCGCTGCAAAGTCCCTCGACTGATCAAACAGTGCGAGGGATTGCAGATGGTTTTTCCTGTTAGTGCCTTGGTTACCTGGCCGCCCCTCGTGGGGAGCCGCTGCGGATGACCCAAGCAGCCCACATTACCTTTATCGAACACGAGCTGGATGGTTTCCATCAGAGCCTGGTGGAGTACCGCCAGCAGATGGGCGCCTGGTATTCGCGTGCGCTGGATACGGTCAGTCATGCAGCGGACATGCCTTCGTTGCTGGGTATGGATCGGGTGTTGCGGGTTGGGGATGCACAGCAGTCGGTCGGTCTTGGCGATGCGGACTTTTCCACCGTGGCCCGCTGTCCGGCAGGGGGTGTGCTGAAGATCCAGAGCAGGTTCGAGTCAGCGTACGACGTGCCGATCGGCAATATTCCGGTTGAAGTGATCGGGCTGGATGACGGCAGCTCCAGGGTCATCCTGCTCGACGAGCACGGCGACGGTTTCCACGAATGCGCCGCCGGCGGGCGCTATCAGGTAAGGGTTCAGGGCGGCGTTTCAGCGCAGCAAGTCGATGCCTTGTTTGCTTCCTATGCCGGGCTGACTGCGGATCTGGAGCAATGGCTGCGCGAGCAGTGGCAAGGCTTCAAGCCGCATTGGCAGCAATCCCCGGCCAGCGCAATAGGCAACGGCGTGCTCGCCGGCAGTTGGGCAGCGATCCGTGACGTGTGGGACAGCATCAAGCAGGTGCAGGCGATTCTTGAAGACCCGCTCAAGTACGTCGAGCAACTGGGTAGCGAGGCGGCGAAGTTGGCGCAAATCGCCACCGATGCGCCCAAGGTCATGGAACAGGCGATGTTGCTGGCCAGTGATGAGGCGGCGCTGTACCTGTTACTGCGCACCGCCATGATCTGGCTGGAGGCGTCACCACCTAGTGAAGTTGCGCAAGCGGCCGCCGGTTTTATGGTATCGCTGCTGATTGACCTGGTGATTGGCGTGGTGTTGACCATCGCGCTGCCGGCAGCGGGCGTAGCGTATTTGAGTATGCGCCTGGTCAAGTACGGCGCAGGGATTCTTCAGTCAGCCGTGGGTTTCGTGACCGGTGTGCTGACGATCCTCACAACGTTCATGCGGGCGGTGGACCGCTACAAAGCGGTGGCGGTTCGCGGGGTGGTGGGAGGGCTGAAGCAAGGCACGGTGCAGATGCGCTGGCGAGCGCGGCAGAACGTAGTGCTGACGCAGAAAGAGCGTGTGGATGATGTGCCGGCGGTGGCGTCGAACCCGAAGGGGGATGCGGCGACGCCTGCGGATAAAACGGTCACTCACGGTTGCCCGGTGTCGATGGTTACCGGCGAGGAATTGCTGACCCTCACCGATGGCGCGCTGGATGGGATCTTGCCGTTTGAGTGGACGCGGCTGTACCGCACCAGTGCGGTGGATGTGGATTGTGGGTTGGGGTTTGGTTGGAGTCATGGGCTGGCTCATCGGCTGGTGGTGTCGGGCGATTCGGTGGTGTGGACCGATCATGAGAACCGCTCGACCACCCTGCCCTTGCCCTCAGTTGCTCGACCGGCGATTACCAATAGCCTGGCGGAAGCAGCGATCTACTTGGGCTCGGCTCCTGATGAACTGGTGCTGGCCCAGGCGTCGCGGTTTTATCACTTTCGTAACGGTGTCTTGGTTTCCATCAGCGATGCGTATGACAACCGTCTGCGCATTTGCCGTGATCGCTCAGGACGGATTGAGCGGCTGGATAACGGTGCTGGTCGTTCCCTACTACTGCGCTATGAGCTGGACCGCATCGTCGCGGTGGACTACCAGGTTCATCGCGCCAAAGGGCGTGAGCCCTACGTTTGGGAAACCGAGCAGAATATCGTTTCCTACGCCTATGACGAAGCTGGCCGACTGGTGTGTGCGACCAATGCCGTCGGTGAAAGCGAGCGTTATCGGTACGACGATCAGCACGTCATTGTCGAGCGGCAGTTAGCCGGTGGGGCGAGTTTCTTCTGGGCGTGGGAAGGCGCGGGCAAGGCGGCCCGCTGCGTGCGGCATTGGGCGAGTTTTTCGCAGATGGACACGCGCTATGCCTGGGGCGATGACGGGCGTGTCACGGTGCATAACGCCGATGGTAGCCAGGAGGTGTATGTCCATGACCAGCGGGCGCGGCTGGTGCAGAGGATTGATCCGGACGGCGCCACGCACTTTAAATCCTACGACGACCAGGGCCGGCTGACCGTCGAGCAAGACCCGATGGGCGCGGTGACGGCCTATCAGTATGACGACGCCGGACGCTTGGTCGCGCTGTTTCCGGGGGATGATGAGCCAACGTCCTACGAGCATGACAACGGTTTTGTACGGGTTGTCAGACGTGGGGAGGCGGTCTGGAAATATGAGCGTAATGAGCAAGGCGATGTTACGCGTAGGACCGATCCCGATGGAGAGGTTACTGACTACAGCTACAACAAGCACGGGCAACTGAATGGAGTTTGGTACCCGGATCACAGTTGCCATCGACTGGTGTGGAACGAACGCGGGCAACTGCTTGAAGAGCAATTGCCCCATGGTGGGATCAAGCGTTATCGCTATGACGATCTGGGACGGCAAGTTGCCTGTGAGGATGAGCATGGTGCGCTGACGCAGTATCACTGGGACTGCGTCGGCAGGCTGATTCGCCTCGTCTTGCCAGGCGGTGGTTGTAGGGAATTCAGCTACAACCCCTACGGCAAAATCATCGCCGAACGCGACGAACTGGGCCACGTCACCCGCTACGAATACGCCGATGGCCTGCACCTGATCAGCCGCCGCCTCAACGCCGACGGCACCCAGGTCAAGTACCGCTACGACAACGCTCGGCTATTGCTCACCGAGATCGAAAACGAAGCCGGCGAAACCTACCAACTCGACTACCACCCCAACGGCCTGATCCAGCAGGAAACCGGCTTCGACGGCCAACGCACCGCCTACGTCTACGACCTCAACGGCAACCTGCAGGAAAAAACTGAATACGGCGACGATGGCAGTCAGCTAGTCACCCGCTACGAGCGCGACCACGCCGGTCGCCTCGTCCGAAAAACCCTACCCGATGCCAGCGTTGTCGACTATGCCTACGACCGCCAGGGCAACCTCCTCAGCGTCGAGGACGGCCACTGGGCGTTGGCCTACGAATACGACCGCCAAAACCGCCTCACCGCCGAACACCAGGGCTGGGGCACCCTGCGCTACGGCTACGACGCTTGCGGCCAGCTGAAAAACCTGTGCCTGCCGGACAATAACCGCGTCACCTTCACCCACGATAAAGGCGGCCACCTCGCTACCGTCGAAATCAACAGTGAAGTGCTCACCTCACATCTATTCAAGAGCGGCCGCGAGCATCAGCGCCAGCAAGGCCAACTGCTCAGCCACTACCACTACGACGACCAGAATCGTCTGCACGCCCACGCCGTTACGCAGCAGCAAAACTATTTCTACCAACGCCAATACGACTACGACAAAAGCGGCAACCTCACCCGCCTGCTCGACACTCGCAAAGGCGAACACCTTTACCGCTACGACCCGCTTAATCGCCTGACCCGCGCCGACCACTCGCAAGACGTACAGGAACGCTTCGCCCACAACCCGGCCGGCAACCTGCTGATGCAAGACCGCCCCGGCCCGGACATCGTCGCGGTCAACCGCCTGATGATCCAAGGCGACCGTCATTACGACTACGACGCCTTCGGCAACCTCATCCGCGAACGCCGCGGCAAAAGCCAGCAACTCGTCACTGAGTATCGCTACGACTGCCAGCATCGGTTAATCAGCATCACAAAGCCGAACGGCGAAACCGCCAGCTATCGCTATGACCCGTTTGGGCGGCGCATCAGCAAGACCGTAGACGGCAAGACCACCGAGTTTTTCTGGCAAGGCGACAAGCTGATTGCCGAACACCATGCAGAGCGCCATCGCAGCTACCTCTACGAACCCGACAGCTTCCGCCCATTGGCGCTGTTGGAAGGTTTCGGTCCACAAGCCACCACGCCCTACCACTACCAACTCGACCACCTCGGCACCCCGCAGGAACTGACCAACCCCGAAGGCGAAATCATCTGGTCCGCCCACTACCGCGCCTACGGCCAGATCGCCCGGCTCGACGTAAGCAACATCGACAACCCGCTGCGCTTTCAGGGTCAGTATTTCGATCAGGAAAGCGGTCTGCACTACAACCGCCATCGCTACTACAATCCAGATATTGGTCGTTACCTGACGCCAGATCCGGTGAAGTTGGCGGGGGGGATCAATGGGTACCGGTATGTGCCAAACCCTACAGGGTGGGTGGATCCATTAGGATTAAGTACCTGCCCAGGGGACCAATGCAAGCCTAACGCTCCTCCTATTCTTCCGAAGCCTAGTGTAAATGAAGGCGCGCCCGCTTTACCTCAACTGGGGCGTACTCAGCGACAGGCGAGAATAGATGAACTGGCAGAGGCAAATGCAAAACGAAAAGTGCTGGGTTGGGAGCAGGAATATGATATGCATTCGGTTGAAAAGCATAGCCCAGAGATACCAGATAACGCTTTAAGGCAACGATCTATTGATGGAACAAATCCGACCACTGGGGAGAGAGAAGCTATCAATTCCAGCTCTCAATTTAAAACCTGGGTGATGCAGCTTAACGCTATAAATAAAGCCATGGGCAGGATGCAGGGCGATTCACCACTTCCTACAGGTTTTGATAGAAGGGGTAACCCTGTGGTTATAGTCGAGCTACCCGGAGCCGGACGAGGCTACAAGCCTAACCACCGAAACTTAAACGACCCTAAGTACATTGAAAATATGGACAGAACAGAGATCAGATTTGATAGAAACAATCCGACTCGGCCATTTACCGCATTCCCAAAGTGAGCAGACAATGCTGAAGTGCCCATTCATGAACACCCCTTACACCCCTAATATCTCTCATATATTGGGAGCCTTATCGATATACGACCTTGAGGATACAGTTGGAAAAGAACTATGGAAGTACGACCCTAACAATGAGAAAGACAGAGAAAAAATCATAATTTCTTTTGTTCTGAAGGACCTTATGCATTTGTCATACAGACATCGCTTCGTATTAATGGCTGCACTTAGAGATGTGCTAGACAAACCCGACTTCGACTTTTCGAAAGAATTTGAAAGCGATTATGATGAGTACATAACAATGGCTTGGGACGAAACAGAAATAGACGACCCCCGAGGTTTCTTTGCGGACATTTATCGACTGGCCAACGAGGTCTGGAAAGACGACCTTCAAAAAGCCAGTCTCGAAGACCCTTCCACATGGTGACTTCCGCATTGAACGCAGTACTCGATGTCGGAGGGGCTGCCCCAATGCGAGTTACTCAAGCAAACACAACGCTCAAATCAACAAAGATCAAATGTGGGAGCTGGCTTGCCTGCGAAAGCGGTAGTGCAGTAACACATGCAGCGACTGACACACCGCCTTCGCGGGCAAGCCCGCTTGTATGCTAGGACTTGAAGGGAGGAGAAGGGACAAAGCCCGATTCTGACTGTTGACGCAGTACAGACCGTGGGAGATTTCGCCCCTCCTCCTTTCACCCAAGCGCCGATAAAGAATGCATCTGGCTATGACCGACGATAGGAACAAGCCTGCGCCTCTGGGTGAGCCCTTCAAGTGCTCAAAACCTTAGCCCGGAGGAAGCCCCATGGCAATGCCAGTTTCTGTCTCAAAGCCAATCGTAGGCGTCGATGTCGCTAAGAATGAACTGGTGATTTATCACGCTGAAGTCGATCTGTTAGAAACAATCCCAAACACCAAAGCCGCTATCAAAAAATGGCTGAAGGCCTTGTCCTGCAAAGTGGCCATCGCAATTGAAGCCACCAATATCTACCACTTGGAATTTGCTGATCTAGCTCATGAAGCTGGTTGCGTGGTTTACATGGTTGGAGGTTATGAGCTCAAGCATTACCGCGAAAGCGTGAAGATCCGGGCCAAGACCGATGCTTTGGATGCCAAGTTGCTCGTCCGCTATTTGAGAAAGGAGGCAGACGAACTGCGTCCCTGGACACCTCCATCACCGCTGTATCGCCATCTTCTAAGCCTGTTTCGTCGGCGCGCAGCCTTGGTTCAGGCGCGCGTCAGCCTAACGCAAAGCTGGGCGAACGAGCCGCTTCTTAAGGCCTCGTTTGCCGAGCAGGTGAAGTCGATGCAGAGACTGGAAGGGTTAATCGAAAAAATGATCAGTGACTGCCTGAAAGAAGCAGGTTTACTGGGTCAGTTGAAGCGTTGCTTGAAAGTCGAAGGCATCGGTTTTTTGACTGGCGCGCGTTTGATTGCCACCTTCCAACGGGGAGAGTTCAGGAATTCGGACGCGTTTATCGCCTTTCTTGGTATGGATTTGCGCGTCAACAAGTCAGGACAGAAGGATGGTCGTCGTAGTTTAAGTAAGCGCGGCGACTCAGAAGCTCGGCGCCTGCTGCATAACGCAGCGATGGCGGCTAGCCGAACAGAGACATGGAAAGCGTTTTATCAAGCACAGAGGGCGCGAGGCTATAGCACCACACAGGCGTTGGTAATACTGGCCCGCAAGCTTGCTCGGGTGGTATTCGCTCTGCTGAAAGGGCAAAGCGAATATCAGCCAAAAGTTGGTTGAGGGTTGCCCCTCAACCATAGAATCTCCCACAGGGGATCTGCGTTTGCCGGACGGGCACTCCTCCCCCATTCAAACCCGATTCGTTCTGCAATCCAGTGTTCTGATCAGCGCTTGGAAAGCTCCATGATCATCCGACTCAACAAATAAACCCGCGGCACCACACTCTCCACCTCGGCATATTCCTCCGCCGTGTGAATATTGCCCCCCACTATCCCAAACCCATCCAGCGTCGGCGTGCCTACACCGGCGGACAAGCTGGCATCCGCCGCGCCGCCGCTGCCTTCGATAGTCAACTTGCGTCCCAGTTCGCCATAAATCCCTTGGGCTATCGCTACCAACTTATCCGACTCGGCTGTCTGCGGCATCGGTGGCAGGCCCCGCTGCAGGCTGGTGTTCACTTCGGTTTCCGGGATCAATTTGTTGGCTGAAACCCGGGCCAGGTCTTTCTCGATCCGGTCGAACTCTTCCGGCAAGGCCGCACGCACGTCGGCCTTGGCGGTGGCTTGGTCAGGGATAACGTTGGTGCGGTCACCGGCCTTGAGCACGGTGAAGTTGATGGTGGTTTTCTTGTCTTCATCGCCGAGTTTGCCCAGTTGCAGGATCTGGTGCGCGGCTTCCATGGCGGCGTTGCGTCCCAGTTCCGGGGCGACGCCGGCGTGGGCGGCCTTGCCTTTGACTTCGACCACCGCGGTGGCGCTGCCTTTGCGCCACACCACCAGGCCGTCGGCGGGGCGGCCGGGTTCCAGGTTCAGGGTCACGTCGTGGCCTTTGGCAGTGTTGCGGATCAGTTCGGAGGCGGCGTCGGAGCCGGTTTCTTCGCTGGCGTCGAGCAGGAAGGTGATCTGCGCGTAATCCTTGAAGCCCTGGCTTTTGAGGACCTTGAGCGCATAGATGCCCGCAACGATGCCGCCCTTGTCATCCATCACGCCGGGGCCGTAGGCGCGGCCGTCCTTGATGTGGAAGGGGCGCTCGGCAGCCGAGCCTTCCTTGAATACGGTGTCCATATGGGCCATCAGCAGGATCTTGGCCTTGCCGGTGCCTTTGAGGGTGGCGACCACATGGCTATTGTTGGCGGCTTTATCCGGCACCAATTCGATGGTGAAACCCAACTGTTTCAACTCATTCACGGCGATATCGCGCACTTGGGTCAGGCCCGGCTCGTAGCCTGAACCCGAGTCGATATTCACCAGGCGCTCCAGCAGCTTCAAGGCTTCGGCCTTGTATTGTTCGGCCTGTTGCTGGATCTGTTTATGAGGCTCGGCGCTGTAGGCCGGCAGGCTGAAAGACAAGGCCAGGGTAGCGGCCAAAAGGGTACGCGGGAACGTGAAGAGCATGGACCGATCCTTGTTTTTTGTTGGAAGGTGCCCCGCCACCCTACCCCACTAAACTGACCGCAACCAACTGCCCTGTACCGAACTGACCCGGTTGCGCCCGCTGCTCTTGGCTTCGTACAGCGCCTGGTCGGCATCGTTGAGCCAACTGATGGAGTCGGCGTGGCTAGGCTGGTACGGCGCCAGGCCGATGCTCAGGCTCACTCGCAGTGTCGGGTCCTGGGCGTAGGCCAAGGCGTTGAAGCGACTGCGCAATGCCTCCATCACCTCGGTGGCACGGTTGAGGGGCATATCGGGCAGGATCACGCAGAACTCATCACCGCCATAGCGCCCGGCCAAGTCGTTGGTGCGCAGGTTCTGGCGCAACACCTTGCTCAGTTGGCGCAGGACGATATCGCCAGTCACATGGCCGTAGGTATCGTTGATGGTCTTGAAGTGGTCGATGTCGATCAACGCGATGGCGGCACCGCCCGGGCCACGGCGGCAGCGTTGAAACTCGAGGTCCAGATGGTCCTTCCAGGCGCCGTGGTTGAGCAGGCCCGACAGGCTGTCGGTGCGGCTCAAGGCCAGCAGTTCACGTTTGTGGCGGGCCAAGGTGACGGCCTGGCGGTAGCAGATCCAGCCCAGGGCCAGGGGATACAGCATCAGGATCGGCAGGCAGGCATACAGCTGGGCCTGGGTGGTCACGGCGATAAATCCTGGTGTGAACAGCAGCAACGCGGTGCCCAGCCCCAGTGCCTGCGCCACCCAACCCGCGAACAGGAAACGCGGCCCGCCGATGGCGACGTTGTTCATGCTCATCATCGACAGGGTGGTGACGCTGGGCAGCGGGTTGAAGTGCATCGCGCCAACCCAGAACCCACCGCAAAAGGAATCGAACAGCAGGCTGCGGCGTTCGCTGCGCAAGGTATTGGCCGAGCGCAACGAACATTGAAAAGCCAGGTGCGGCCACGCAAAGGCATTGATCAGCATCCAGGCCCACACCCACAGGGACGGATTCAACGGATACATGCCGAACGCCACGCATACAAAGCCGAGCGTCAGCCCCAGCAGGCGAGATTTGTACAAGCGCAAAGCGAGCGGAAGTCCTTTTCCTCCGACGGCTGGCATGGTGGGGGCGATCCTGGGTGAATGCCTGGAGTCTATCAGGGCGACGTCAAATCGCCACTACCGCTTATTGGCTAATACTTCAGTGCGAAAACCCACGCGCCAGCATCAAGGCGACGCCCAGCAGCAACACGGCCGTGATTCGCTGCAACAACACCCGCCGCTTGGGGTTTTCCAGCACGTGTTTGATGCGCTGGCCGAAATAGCAATACAGGCAGCCGCTGGCAAATTGCAGCAGCAGGAAGGTCAGGCCAAGGATGGCGATGTCCGCCGCCGAACTGTGTTCACCGGCGCCGGCAAACTGCGGGAACACGGCGCTGAACATGATGATGGTCTTGGGGTTGGAAAACCCGGTCAACAGCCCTTTGCCAAACAGGCTGCGCGCCCCCTCGACCTTGTCGGCGTTGTTGATCGACACGCCGCTGCTGGTCCACTGCTTGTAGGCCAGGTAAAGAATGTAGGCCACCCCGACAAACTGGATGGTCTGGGTAATGGCGAGGTTGCCCTTGATCAATTCCGAGAAGCCGACGGCAAAGATCAGGATCGAAATCAGGTACGACACAGTGGCGCCGACCTGCGCCGGGATCGAACTGCGCAGGCCGTCCTTCAAGCCCAGGCTCAACAACAGCAACGTCATCGGGCCCGGACTGAAGGTCATGGTGGCGCAAAACAACAGAAAGTAGAGAAATGAAGACAGGGTTAACGCACTTGTCATGGCCAGCACCTTGAATAAAAAGAAACAGCAGCAACAGGGCGAACGCGGCCAGCGCTCGCCCCCGGCCGATCAGGCGACAGCGATTTCGGTGGTCAGGGAGTCGCGGTACATCACCGCCAGGTCAGCCAGGGCAGCCTTGGCGGTCTGGTTGCGGGTTTCAAACGCGACCAGCCCCTTCCAGTTGGTCTCGACAATGGCCTGCAGCACATCGGCGTAATCGCAGTTGCCGTCATGGATGCCGAAGTGCTGGTCTTGCACGCCGTTGTTGTTGCTGAAGGAAATGCCCTTGATCAAGTGGTGGTATTTGCGCACCACTTCTGCCGGCAGGCCGTTCTCGATGTTGGCGTGGCCGGCATCGAGGAAGAAATACACATTGCTATGGGCTTGCAGGCGCTCGAACACAAAGGCGTATTCGGCTTCATGGGTAAAGATGTAGTGGAACGGCCGATAGTTGACGTAGTTGGACAGGTTCTCCAGGTAGATATCCGTGCCCTTGGCCTCGGCATAGCGCGCCAGTTCCTGCACCGACTTGAGATAATGCTCCAGGGCAACCTTCTTGGCCATCAGCACCATTTTCGGCTCGACGATGCAACCACCGTGAATGATCAACGGCGCGCCCAGGCGGCTGGCGATATCGATTTCTTTTTTGACGTACTCCACGGCCGCACTACGGAAGGCTTCGACATCACTGCCCAACGGCGCCTTGAAGTTGCCATGGAAAACCGGCTTGACCCCCGTGGCCGCGATTTGCGCCTGCAGGCTCTCGATACGCGCCTCGGTCCAGTCATCGACCATTTCGCCGAACAGGCTGCCGTCGATGTACCAGTGGGTGCAGTCACCTTCGATGGCGGTTTGCAGGCCCTTTTCGGCGCCCAGGTATTTCTGGTGGGCCACACCGGTGCAGAACGGGACGGTGGCGTTGATCAGTTTGCTGTTCATGGGACGATTCCTTTCGTTGATGGAGTGTCAGGCGAATTGACGTTCAGGAAGATTGATGGCCATGAAATCGGCCTTGGTCACGCCGCAATCCGGGCATGTCCAATCTTCAGGCACCTCTTCCCAAGGGGTGCCTGCGGGAATTCCGTCCTCCGGAATACCCAGTTCTTCTACGTACATAAAACCGCAGGGTGCGCACATATAAGTCTTCATGGAAATGCAAAATCCATTGCTCAGGTGTAGGAAATATCGCCATCTCCAGGCGAGATGCCGCGCAGTCTAGGGGAGTGGCATTGCGCAAGGCAGGTAAAGTGGTGCCTAATCCGGCCTAACTTCACCGGTAAAAGCACCGGCAAACACAAGGACGCGTCATGTTTGTATCCGCCATCGCTTTCGTAGAAGGCACGCCCAAGGTCCAGCAGATCGTCGAGGCGTTCAGCCTGGCCATCGAAAATGGCGAATGGGCACCGGGCAGCAAACTGCCATCCGTGCGTGAACTGACCCAGGTCCTCGGCGTCAGCAAGTTCACTCTCAATGAGGCACTGGACCGCCTGCGCGGTCGCCACCTGCTCACCTCGAGCCAGGGCCGCGGCTACTTCGTGGCGATGGACAGCACCCGCCCTGCCTCGGCGACCTGGGTGGACCTATTGCCCCAAGACCTGCTCAGCGTATTGCGCCGGCCCTTGGCCACCGCCAGTGGCGAACTGCGCCCCGGTGGCGGGCACTTGCCGGAGGATTGGCTCAATGGCGAAGCGATCCGCCAGGCCATGCGCAGCGTAGTGCGTGCGCCGTCACTGCGTATCGCCGGGCTGGGCACGCCGGCGGGGCTGTTGCCGTTGCGCCAGGCGCTGCAACAGAAACTGCACGGCGAAGGCTTGTCGGTACCGGTGGAACAGATCATCACCACACCCAATACCGTGCAGGGCCTGGACATGCTCATGCGCCTGCTCGCACGCCCCGGCGACACGGTGCTGCTCGACGCGCCGTGCTACTTCAACTTCCACGCCAACCTGGCGCTGCACGGCGTCAAAGTCATCACCATTGCACGCCGCCCCGACGGCTTTGACTTCAGCGCCCTCGAACAGCTGCTGGCCGAACACCGCCCCAGCCTGTATCTGACCACCAGCGTGTTGCACAACCCCACCGGCCACTCCTTCAGCCCCAGCCAAGCGTTTCGCCTGTTGCAGCTGACCCAGCAGTACCACTGCCACATCGTCGAGGACGACCTCTACGGCGACCTGCACCCCAACCCTCCACCACGCCTGGCCGCCGTCGCCGGGCTGGACCAGGTTACCTACCTGTCGGGGTTCTCGAAAATCCTGAGCGCCAACGCCCGCGTCAGCTATGTGGTGGCCGCTCCGCAACTGGCCGCCAACCTGACCAACATGAAATTGATGAGCGGCGGCGTCACCTCGGAACTGTTCGAACAGATCGTCTACCGCATGCTCAGCGAAGGCAGTTACGCCAAGCACCGCAAACGCATGGTGCAGCGCCTGATGGAAGCCGGTGGGCGCGTCGAACAATGGCTCAAGCGCTGCGGGTGCGAACTGCCCATGGCGTATGAAGGCGGGATGTTCATCTGGGCACGCCTGCCGCCTGGCGTGAACGGCGAACTCCTGGCCCAGGAGGCCCTGAAACGCAGCATGGTACTGGCACCTGGCGCGCTCTTCGGCTACGACCCGGCCCACCGCGACTCAATGCGCTTCAATGTGGCCCACAGCGACGAACCACGGGTACAGCGGGTGTTTGAGGCGCTATTGCTGCACGGTGTTGCACAAAGCAATCCCCGCGCAAAAAAGTGATACACGACCACGATGCAGCGCGCCTGCCTACCTGACCGGCATCAAGGCAGGTCAGGACCTCGGTGCGTCAGGTACATAGGCGTCGCCCTGGGCAACCAGGAACTTCTTGCGATACGCCGCCGGCAGCATCCCCACCCGTTGCTGGAACAGACGCCGAAACGAGTTGCTGTCCTCATAGCCCACGGCATACGTGATGCTGGCGAGGGTCATGCGTGTTGACTCCAGCATCTGCTTGGCTCGTTCCAGGCGCAGGGTTTGCAGGTAGCCAATCGGCGTACAACCAGTGGCATCCTTGAAACGCCGCTTGAAATTACGCACGCCAAAACCAAAGCGCCGGGCCACCTCATCGATCACCATTGACTGCGCAAAGTGCTGCTCCAACCAATGCTGCACACGCAAAATCTGCGCATCACCGTGGCTTTTGGGCAGCGACCACATCGCGTAGGCCGACTGCTCGGTGCGGCCGGCATCGATCAGCAAGTACTTGCCGCAGGTATGAGCCAACTCCGGCGAGCCGAAACGGCGGATCAGGTGCAGCATCAAGTCCATCGCCGCCGTAGCGCCCCCGCACGTGATCAGGCGATTGTCTTCGCAAAGGATCTGCCCCTCATCCAGGCTGACCTGGGCATATCGACGCCGGAAGAACCCGGCAAATGCCCAGTGAGTCGTCGCACGCAAGCCGTGCAATAGCCCGGTCTCGGCCAGCATGAAGGCCGCCGTGCACATCGACGCCAACACGGCGCCCTGCCCATGCTGCTCACGCAACCAGGGGCCGTAGGCAGCAAACGTCGGCATAGCCTCCTTGAGGGTAAAGAGAAACCCGGGAATCAGCACCAGGTCGGTGTGCGCGATCTGCGCCAGTGAGCCCTGCACCTGCAGGCGCTGCCCGCCCCATGCTGTCACCGGTTGGCCGTCCATAGACGCGAGCATCACCTCAAACGGCGGGCTGTCAGCGAACAGATTGGCCGCACTGAGCATCTCCATGGCCAGGGTGGCACTGGCAGCGGAACATTGATCCGCCAGGAGCAAGGTGACATGCATGTAAAAACTCCGGCTTGCACTTTTCGCATGTAATAAGTCATTTACGCATCTACCTTAGCCGATTCCGCCCCCGTACAGTGCGGCCATTGATCAACTGTCTGGCGTTTTTATGAATCTCTGGTTTCGATTACTGCACATGCTGTTGCGCCGCCCCTGGCGCAAACCGGTTCACGGCCTGGCTACCACGGTGGTGCGCATGCGGGTCTGGCCGCTGGACCTGGACCTGAACCGGCATGTCACCAATGGCCGGTATTTCACCCTGGCCGATGTGGCGCGCATGGATTTTGTGCTGCGCACCGGCGCCTTTCGCGTGGCACTGCGCCACAAGGCCATGCCGATAGTCGGCGATACCTGGGGCAAGTTTCGCCGGGAATTGAAACTGTTCGAAGTATTCGAAGTGCACACTCGCATTCTCGGCTGGGACCACAAGTGGAACCTGATGGAGCACCGCTTCGTCAGCAATGGGCGGGTGGTCGGCGTGGTGGTGATGCGTGGGCTGTTTCGATCCGCCAAGGGCACCCTGCCCCCGGCCGAATTCATCCGCGAGTTGGGCTTGGACGAGACCTCACCGCCGATGCCGCAATGGTTGAGCGACTGGGCACGCAGTTGCGATGAGATGAGTGCGCAATTGCGCGAGGAAGAGCAGGTTTAAAACCCCCTGCTAAGCCTCGCGTTTGAGTTTCAGATGCCGCGCATACCATGGCCGTTGCGGCACACGTTTGAACAGCCCCTTGAGCAGCTCTTCATCGGCACCGAAGGTAATGCGCAGGGCCAGCTTCATGATCTCCGGGTCCATTTCCATCGAGCGCCCCTGTTGCAGCCCCGGCGTGGTGCTGCAGCCGTGGGTGTCCGGGCCCAGCCACGGGTCACCTATTTCCACCCAGCGACCTGGCGCAAACCAGGCTACGCCGTTGACTTCCAGTCGGCTCACCTCGCCTGGGTTGAAGCGCTCGTGGGCACGAAACCAGTCTTCGATGCGGTCATCGATCCAGCCGTGGAAATGCCAGAACACCGGGTTCACATGGGATGAAAACGGGTCGCCCAGAAAGTCGTTCTCCGGCGCATACCAACGTGCGGCAAAGTCCGCGGGGTCACGGGCGAAGGGGACCGGGGCGCCGTTGGACGGGTCGCGGGGCACCGAGGCCCAGCGCATATGCAGCCAATCGTGCAGGCCCAGCTCCATTTCCGAGCCCAGTTGGCCCAGGGTCAACTGGGCCAGGTAGCGCGGGTCGCGGTATTGGGATTCCCACACCTGGAAGTTGCTGTGGTAGGTCTCGGCCGCCTTGATATCGCTGACCCACTGGGTGTAGTCGGCGTCATCTGGCGCTGACCAACAGGGCGGCAGTGCGAAACCGTCGTGGTTGTCGAAGTAGCGCACGAAGCCCAGGCGATCCCGCTCCAACGGCGGTTGCGGCTCGGGGAATTGCGGCCAGGAGGGCAAGTCCTGCATGGAACGTGCGGTGCCGAGCATGTGGCGGTGCATGAAGAAGAAGTCGATGCCCGAACCATTACGGTCCTTGCGCTTGCCGCGGGCGTCGCGTTCCTGACCACGGGGCCCCGGTTGCCAGCCGATGCCGCGCAGGGCCTCGCGTTTTTCTTCGGAGAGCTTGTGCCATTGGTCGCGGGTGGCGTGCCACAGTTGGTGAAACAGGCGGTGCTCGGGAGAAATCAGCCAGGCCAGCAAGGTCGGGTTGAGGCCGATGCGCTGGCGGGCTTCGGGGAACAGTTGTTTGTGGGCGATAAAACGGTTGTCGCGTTCGGTCAGCGCCAGGCGCCGCTCAAGGTCGAGGATGTGCCCGCTGAGGGTGGCGCTGCCGGCATTGCCGAAATCGGCCCAGACTTCATCCAGGGTCATCTTGAATTCATAGGCCGGCACGCCGCCGGCTGAATCGCGGTCGATCAAGCGCCAATAGAGCACGGCGCCCTCGCCCGTCAGCACATCACCCAAGACCCGGTAGCGCGGCTCGCCTTCAGCGCGCAACTGCTCGGCGGTGTCCAGGTAACCGCGCAGGCCACGCCCACGGGGAGCGATGTCCAGCAGCAACTCCAGGCCATGCAGCGGCAGGCCCGCAAGGCCAGCATCGCGGCCTTCCAGGCGCAGGCTCCAGACGCCCCGCAGGGTGTTCGCCAGGTGCTGGCCCTGGGTGTCAGCGAGGTCGACCGTGGCTTCGCCGGGGGTGATGGGAAACTCTTCTTCCCGTGTCAACTCGCGATGGGCATAAAAGGCCGCGGGCACGGCTGCACCGGTCAGCGCCAGGCCTGCGATGAACCCACGTCGAGAGATTGTCATTGGCTACCTTAGGAAACGGCTTGATCAGAGCTAGAACGTTTGCAACCCGATGAAATTTACCGCCCCGCCCCCGCCACCTAAATTTCCCCCGTCATCGCTCGTTCTTCCCTGATAGCAAAGGCCTCAACTGACTGAGATGGCAATGACAAAATCACGTTCGAAAAAGGCGCTGTATATTGGCCTGCCGCTGGCCCTGGCTATCGGCGCCGGGGCTGGTTTCCTGGTCTGGGATCAGTGGTTCAAGGGCAACGCCGGCTACCCGCTGGAGGTGATCAAACAGGCCAATGAAATGCAGGACCGCCTGTTGTCGTTCGACAGCCACATCACCCTGCCCCTGGATTTCGGCACGGCGGGCAACGAGGCCGACAAGGATGGCAGCGGCCAGTTCGACCTGGCCAAGGCCGCCCGCGGCCGATTGTCGGGCGCCGCGCTGACGATCTTCGGCTGGCCGGAAATCTGGAACGGCGCCAACGCCCCGCACAAGCCCACCGACGGTTTTGTCGAAGAGGCCCGGCACGAGCAGGAAGTGCGCTACAAGATCATCTCCGGCATGGTGCGTGACTTTCCCAACCAGGTGGGCATTGCCTACACACCGGACGATATGCGCCGCCTGCACGGCGAAGGCAAGTTCGCGATCTTTATCAGCATGCTCAACGCCTACCCCCTGGGCAATGACCTGAACCAGCTGGACTTGTGGGCCGCACGCGGCATGCGCATGTTCGGGTTCAGCTACATCGGCAATAACGCCTGGTCCGACTCGTCGCGCCCGCTGCCGTTCTTCAATGACTCCACCGATGCCCTCGAGGGCCTGTCGCCTATCGGCCAGCAAGCGGTGCATCGCCTCAATGACCTGGGGGTGATCATCGACGTGTCGCAGATGTCGACCAAGGCCCTGGAGCAAGTCGCGCAGTTGAGCCACACGCCGATGGTGGCGTCCCACTCGGCGCCACGGGCATCGGTGGACATCCCGCGCAACCTCAGCGACAAGGAGCTGCAACTGATCAAGAACAGCGGCGGCGTGGTGCAAGTGGTGGGTTTCCCCGCCTACCTGCGCCCCTTGAGCCAGCCGACCCAGGACAAGCTCAATACCTTGCGCGCACGCTTCGACCTGCCGCCACTGCCCAACCTGGCCATGGCCCTGATGCCCGGCGATGCAATCATTGCCGCCTGGCCCGAGCAACGCTTCGGCCAATACGCCAGCGCGCTGTACGGCATTCTCGAGGAAGAACCCAAGGCCACCCTCAAGGACCTGGGCGACGCCATCGACTACACCGTGCGCAAGATCGGCATCGATCATGTCGGTATTGCCTCGGACTTCAACGACGGCGGCGGCCTCCAGGGCTGGGAGAACGTCGGCGAGGTGCGCAACGTCACTGCCGAACTGATCCAGCGCGGCTACTCCGAAGCCGATATCGCCAAGCTGTGGGGAGGCAACTTCCTGCGGGTGTGGGACCAGGTACAAAAAGCCGCCAAGCCATTGGCCAATCGCTAACCACCACGAAGTAAGTCCATGACCGACCGCCGTACATTTCTCAAGCAGGCCGGCGTCTTTGCCGCGAGCCTGCCGCTGGGCACCGCGTTGCTGCCTCAGGCAGTAGCCGCTGTTACGAACGACCCATGGACGGGATTGAAGCAACTGTTCAACCAAGACCCCAATTACCTGCACCTTTCCAACTTTCTGGTGACCTCGCACCCCAGGCCCGTGCGCGAGGCCATCGAACGCTACCGCCAACAGATCGACCGCAACCCTGGCCTGGCCATGGACTGGGACCTGCAGGAAACCTGGAAGCGTGAGGGCCAGGTACGCGAGTGGGCCGGCCGCTACCTGAACGCCACGCCAGCGCAGATCGCCCTCACCGGCAGCACGTCCGAAGGGCTGGCGATGATCTATGGCGGGATCAAGGTGCGCGCCGACCAGGAAATCCTGACCACGGTGCATGAGCATTACGCCACCGCGTTCAGCCTGGACTTCCGGGTACGCAAGGAGCACACCCAGGTTCGCAAGATACGCCTGTTCAAAAACCCCAATCAGGTCTCGGCCGATGAAGTGCTGGGCAACATCCAGCGCAACATTCGCCCCAACACCCGTGTACTGGGCATGACCTGGGTGCAATCCGGCAGCGGCGTAAAACTGCCCATCGGTGAGATCGGCAAGCTGGTGGACGAACACAACCGCAACCGCGACGAGCCGGACCGCCTGCTCTATATCGTCGATGGTGTGCACGGCTTCGGCGTGGAAGACCTCGACTTCCCCGCTATGCACTGCGACTTCTTCATCGCTGGCACTCACAAATGGATGTTCGGCCCGCGCGGCACCGGCCTGGTATGCGCCCGCGAGACCGAAAACAAATACGTCACACCGATGATTCCGACCTTCTCCGAAGACAAAAACTTCGCCACGACCATGACGCCCGGCGGCTACCACGCCTTCGAACATCGCTGGGCCGCCGACGAAGCCTTCAAGTTGCACCTGCAACTGGGCAAGGCGCCGGTGCAGGCACGTATCCATGCCCTCAACACCGAACTCAAGGACCAACTGCTGGCCCACCCGCAGATCGAACTGGTGACACCGCGCAGCCCCGACCTGTCAGCCGGATTCACTTTCTTTCGGGTCAAGGATCAGAACAGCGATGCCGTCGCGGCCTACCTGATGAAAAACCGCGTGGTGGTGGACGCGGTGGACCGTGACGTTGGCCCGGTGATTCGCACCTCGCCGGGCCTGCTTAACAACTCCGATGAGATCCAGCGCTTCATGACCCTGCTGAGCCAGCGGTTATGACCCCTTTTCCCTTTGAACGAGACGCCTCCATGATGCCATCCCGACTCAAACCGCTCACCGCATTGGCACTCACCGCCCTGTGCGGCGCCCTGCTGCCCGGCCTGGCCCAGGCCGCTGCCCCACAACCGGGCAAGGTCTTCAAAGACTGCAAGGACTGCCCGGAAATGGTGGTGCTTCCCGCCGGCACCTTCACCATGGGTACGCCGGACGACGAAGTGGGCCGCGAGCCTGACGAAGGCCCGATGCACGAGGTGACCTTCGCCAAGCCGTTCGCCATGAGCCGCTTCCATGTCACCGCCGGCGAATGGGACAGCTACGTGCGCCAGACCGGGGTCAAGATCGCCAATGGCGACGACCGCCCCGGCCGCGAATGCATCGCCAGCAAGCCGCGCTATCCCCAGGGGCCACGGCAGCCGGCGGTGTGCATGGACATGGACGACATCAAGCAGTACGTGAGCTGGCTGTCGAAGAAGACCGGGCACACGTACCAGATGGTCAGCGAAGCCCAACGCGAATACGCCGCCCGCGCCGGCACCACCGGCCCGTTCCCCTTCCCGTTCGACGAAGGCAAGGGCTACAGCATCGCCCAGCACGCCAACACCTACGGCCCGGCGGACGGCTACAGCTATTCGTCGCCCGTGGGCAGTTACCCCCCGAATGCCTTTGGCATGTATGACATGCACGGCAATGTGTATGAGCGGGTGGCTGATTGCGAGCATCCGAACTACGTCGGCGCGCCAACTGATGGCAGCGCCTGGGTGGAGCCCAACTGCGAGGCCTACCAGATCCGTGGTAATGACTGGGGCGAGGCGCCGGTGTTTTCACGCTCGGGCAATCGCAACAACATCTACCCGCAGACTCGCGGGGACTGGATCGGCTTTCGGGTCGTGCGCGAGCTCTAATACCTTGTAGGAGCGAGGGGGACGCCTAGTTCTTGCTCGCGAAAAACTCATAAACGCCGCGTGTACTCAGGAAGCACGCGTCATCGTTGACGTTTTTCGCGAGCAAGCTCGCTCCTACAGGGCTAGCGTCCGCAGGTTCAGCCTTGTTTGGCCAACAGCTCCAAGCCTTCATGCAGCGCCGGGAACAGGCTGTTGTTGAAGTTGTTCCAGCGCAACTCAAGGATGGTGTCTTCGGGCGAAATCTGGGTCTTGAGCACGTCGTGGAATACCTCTCCCGAGTCGATGCCGTTATCCACGTAGTGGAATGACGCACCGGTCCAATACAACGGCTCGCACGCCTGAGTCGCTTTGGTTGCCCAGTCGGTGATCGCCTGCCCACGTGCGCCGTACAGCGCATTCCAGGTGGCGTACGCCCCACGGCGCTCGTAAGGCGACTCGAGACGGGTGATGCCCGGATGAATGTTCATGATGCGCCGCGCAAACGTCGCACCCGGGCGCACCAGTTCGTCGAGGATCACCAGCAAACCATCCAGCACCACGATGTCAGCCTTCAACTCCACCAGGGTGTCATGCAGGCGACGCTCGAAATCCTGCTTGCCGGCGACATGTTCGGCGCTGCCTCGTGGCAGGCGACGATAGGTCGACGGCACGCTGAGCAGCAGGTCGTTGACCAACGTGCCCTGCACACGCAAGTCCGCCGGGTACAGCCACTGGCGACCCGGCTGGTAGGCGAAGCCGTAGTCCGCCACCAACTGCTGGTCCCGCGGGTTGTGCTCATCGTCGTCATACACCACGCCTACGAGGTTGTAAGCCTCGCCCAGCGACGTGTCGTTGAGCGAGCCCACCAGAAACTCCAGCACCGATTTCATATAGCGCTCGTGGTCTTTATAGGCCACCGGCTGCCCCGCCTTGTCGGCGGCGGCGTTTCTCAGGGACCAGACATACACCAGGTTCTTTTTCGTCATGTGTTTCGCTCTCGCTCAAAGGGCCACGCACGGCATTGATACACGTGCGCCTACAGAACAAGAACGAACCAGGCCCCGGGCAATTTATCGCTCACTGCCACCGTCCGGCACGCCGCGCTAAATAGTCACGCCACAGCTTCGTTTGTCATGGGTAAGGGTCTGTGTGCCCAGCCCCCTCTTTTCACTTTCCGGGAAGTATTTATGACCGACCCCAAGCGCGGCGCCTTCAAAGGTTTGCTCGCATTGCTCAGGCCCTTTCGCACCATCGTGACGGTCTCCGTCGCCCTTGGCATGGCGGGCGGCCTGGCCATTACCTTGCTGTTGGCGACGATTAACAATGCCCTGCATTCGGCGGGGGGGATGACTCAGGGTGTGGTGTTAACCTTCGCCGCGTTGTGCGTGGTGGCGCTGGTCAGCTCGATCATTTCCGACATCGGCACCAACTACGTCGGGCAACGGATCATTGCCGCCCTGCGCAAGGACCTGGGTGAAAAGGTGCTGTCAGCGCCCATCGGGCAGATCGAGCAATATCGCTCTCACCGCCTGATCCCGGTGCTGACCCACGACGTGGACACCATCAGCGACTTTTCCTTTGCCTTCACGCCCCTGGCCATCGCCGCCACCGTTACCCTGGGATGCCTGGGTTACCTGGCTTACCTGTCCGTGCCGATGTTCCTGATGATGGTGGTCGCAATCATCATCGGCAGCGCCGTGCAATTCATCGCGGGCGGCAAAGGCATCCAGGGCTTCGATCTGGCCCGTAGCCACGAAGATGAATTGCAGCGTTACTACAATGCGATTGCTTCGGGAGCCAAGGAACTGCGCATGCACCGTCCGCGGCGGTTTCGCATGAACACCCACCGCATCCAGGAAACCGCAGACCGCATCAGCGATATCCAGGTGCGTTCAGTCAACATCTATATCCTGGCCAAGACCTTTGGCTCGATGCTGTTCTTCGTGGTCATCGGCCTGGCCCTGGCGATGCAGGCCTACAACCCCAACCCCGACCCCACGGTGATTACCGGCTTCGTGCTGGTACTGCTGTATATGAAAGGCCCGTTGGAGCACCTGCTGGGTTACTTGCCCGTGGTTGGCAAGGCGAAGATTGCCTTCGGGCGCATCAGCGAACTGTCGGAACGTTTTTCTTCGCCCGAGCCCCACTTGTTGATGGACGACAGTGAAGCGCCGAAGCCTGTGGTCAACAGCCTTGAACTGCGCGGCGTCAGCTACAGCCCGCCAGCGGTTGAAGGCAGCCAACCGTTCCACCTGGGGCCGATCAACCTGAGCATCAAGCAAGGCGATATCGTGTTTGTCGTGGGCGAGAATGGTAGCGGCAAGACCACCCTGATCAAGCTGCTGCTGGGCCTGTATCCACCTCAGGCGGGTGAGATCCTGCTCAACGGTACAGCGGTGACCGACCCAGAGCGCGACGATTATCGCCAGTTGTTTACCACCGTGTTTTCCGACTATTACCTGTTCGATGACCTGGTACAAGGCAGCGCCACCCAGTCCCTGGACAGCGCCACCAAATACCTTGAGCGCCTGGAAATCGCGCACAAGGTCAGCGTCAAGGACGGCGTGTTCAGCACCACTGACCTGTCCACCGGCCAACGCAAGCGCCTGGCCCTGGTCAATGCCTGGCTGGAAGAGCGCCCGGTACTGGTGTTCGACGAGTGGGCCGCCGACCAGGACCCGGCCTTCCGCCGCATCTTCTACACCGAGCTGCTGCCGGACCTCAAACGCCTGGGCAAGACCATCATCGTGATCAGCCACGATGAT
The DNA here is from genome assembly GCF_001320835.1 of Pseudomonas sp. NBRC 111138. Classification (NCBI taxonomy): domain Bacteria; kingdom Pseudomonadati; phylum Pseudomonadota; class Gammaproteobacteria; order Pseudomonadales; family Pseudomonadaceae; genus Pseudomonas; species Pseudomonas sp. NBRC 111138. The sequence continues at coordinate 30,944 of NZ_BCBO01000052.1, forward strand.
CGTTATTTCGACATCGCCGATCATCTGGTGCGCCTGCGTGCCGGTCAGGTGGTGCATGAGATGGAGCCTGCATGAAGTACCGGAATAATTTTTTCCGGTTTTGCGAAGTAGGAACGTCTCACTAGTGGTAATGAGAACTAACCTCAATAAACACTTAGAATTGCCCACTTAAAACATAGAAGAGAAAGCATCCATGCCAGCACGACTCGGTCTCAGCCCCCTGAGCAAAGCGCTATCCATGCGCCGGGCCCTGAACATCAACCTCTTGCCCAGTGCCTTGGCGTTGGCTGTGTCGATGCCGATTGCAGGCTATGTGCAGGCCCAGGAGATCGAGTTGAATATTCCTGCGCAGTCGCTGGGGAGCGCACTGCAGGAATTTGGCCGCCAGACCAATGTGCAAGTGCTCTACAGCCCGGGCGATGTGCAGGGCAAGAACAGCCCCGCCGTCAAGGGCAAGATGCAGCCGCAGCAGGCCATAGCTGCATTGCTGGCCGGTAGCCAGACTACCTATAACCTCAATGGCAATACCTTGACCGTCACTGCTGCTGGCAGCGGTGGCGGGCTGGAGCTGAGCCCGACGCAAGTGACTGGCAACATGCTGGGTAACGTCACCGAGAATACCGGCTCCTATACGCCAGGCTCGATTGCCACCGCAACGCGCCTGGTCCTGACGCCCAAGGAAACCCCGCAATCGGTGACCGTGGTCACGCGTCAGCACATGGACGACTTTGGTCTGAACAGTGTCGACGACGTGATGCGCCACACGCCGGGCATTACCGTTTCAGCCTTCGATACTGAGCGCAGCAACTACTACGCTCGTGGTTTCTCTATCAACAACTTCCAATATGACGGGATCCCTTCCACCGCGCGCAACGTGGCTTACTCGGCGGGGAACACGCTGAGCGACATGGCGATCTACGACCGTGTTGAAGTACTCAAGGGCGCGACTGGCCTGCTGACCGGTGCTGGTTCACTGGGGGCCACCATCAACCTGGTACGCAAAAAGCCGACCTCTGAGTTCCAAGGTCATGCCACGCTGGGTGCCGGTTCGTGGGACAACTACCGCAGCGAGTTGGATGTGAGTGGCCCGCTGACCGAGACCGGCAATATCCGTGGCCGGGCCGTCGCCGCCTATCAGGACAAACACTCGTTCATGGACCGCTACGAGCGCAAAAGCCCGACTTACTACGGCATCATGGAGTTCGACCTGTCTCCCGATACCCTGCTGACAGTCGGCGGCGATTATCAGGACAGCCTGCCGAAAGGCTCATCCTGGTCGGGCAGTTTCCCATTGATCGACGCCCAGGGTAATCGCAACGACGTCAAGCGCTCGTTCAACAACGCGGCCGACTGGAGCAGTTGGGAGCAATACACCCGCACCGTCTTCGCCATGTTGGAGCACGACCTGGGGGATGGCTGGATAACCAAACTGCAACTGGATCACAAGATCAACGGCTACCACGCACTCATGGGTTCCATTCAGGGTGACACCCCGGGATTGGATGGTAAGTCACAGCTGACTTCGGGCAAATACACCGGTGAAACCGTCAGTGACTCCGCCGATCTGTATGTGAGCGGCCCCTTCAGCCTGGGAGGCAGGGAGCATGAACTGGTATTCGGCGGTTCCATCAGCGCTTCGGAATGGAATGGCAATGGTTACTGGAACCTCGCCCCCAACCTGGTGGACTTCAATAACTGGCACGGCAACGCACCGCAACCTGATTGGGGCAAACCACAATCGAAAATCGACGACACCGTCCGCCAGACCGGCATGTACATGACAACACGGCTGAACCTTGCTGACGACCTGAAGCTGCTGCTCGGTGGCCGGGTAGTCAACTACACGGTGACCGGCTACAACCCTACCTATCGCGAGTCAGGACGCTTCGTACCTTATGTCGGTGCGGTGTACGACCTGAATGACACCTACTCGGTTTACGCCAGCTACACCGATATTTTCATGCCCCAGGAAAGCTATAACCGCGACAGGGACAACAAGCTGCTTGAGCCGGACGAAGGCCAGAATTGGGAGTTGGGTGTAAAGGCCGACTTCCTGGATGGTCGTGTAAACGCCAGTGCGGCCTACTTCGAGATCCATGAAGACAACCGTTCCGTTTCGGACGATGACTACAACAACTTGAAACCTACCCCCTCGAACTACGCGTTCAAAGGCACCCAGGCCGTGACGAAGGGGTACGAGCTGGAGATGTCCGGCGAACTGGCTCCGGGCTGGCAGCTCCAGGCTGGCTATACGCACAAGATTGTGCGTGACGACAAAGACGTCAAGATTTCCACTTTCGAACCCGAAGACCAGGTCAGCCTGTACACCACTTACAAGCTCAAGGGTAATCTTGACAAGTTGACCGTTGGCGGTGGCGCTCGCTGGCAGAGCGTTGGCTGGCAGAATATCTATAACTCTCCCCGTGGTGGCTACGAGGAGTTCTCTCAAGAAGCGTACTGGTTGGTGGACCTGATGACCCGTTATCAATTCACTAAAAACGTGTCGGCGACGCTGAACATCAACAACGTTTTCGACAAGTCTTATTACACCAACATCGGCTTCTACAATTCTGCCGCTTATGGTGAACCCCGTAACTTCATGCTCAGCACTCGCTGGGACTTCTAAAGCAGGATCAGACGCCCCGAGGCAATGACTGCCCGGGGCGTTTTGTTTGTCCGAATACTATAGAGAGGGCCATAAAAAAGCCCCCAGTCGCTCAAGGTGACTGGGGGCTTTTCATATTGGCCTCTGGTCAGCTCATCGCGGCAGCGAAGCTATGGACGAACTCTGCGTTATCGATTAATCGGTCATGGCTGGTCTCGATCAACACTGAGCGCTCGATCGTTGATTGCACTGCAACTTCCAGCATGCTCGCCTCAATCAATTGATGATGTACCCCAGTACGACTCAAGGTCGCCCACCAGCAACTTATCGGTGCCTTGATCGCCTTGAAGTCGGCCTCGTGCAGGCGCTGCCCGAGAATGCGGTCAACCTCCCAGGAGATCTGCGCTTCGTGGCCACTGAGCAACTCATCCTTGAGCTCGCCAAAACGCGAGCCCAGGGTTTCCTCGGCCCAGTGGCTGAATGCAGTCCATTGCTCGCCTTCTGCAGCCTCGAAGCATTGCAGCTCGGACCAGTGGGCATGAATCTGCTGGGAGAACTCAGGGAACATCACCTCCAACAGTTCCACACGCCGTTCATTGGCAGAAATATCTCTTTCGTCAACCATCACCGCCGTATCCCAAAACGGCTTGACCCACTGCGGCGGGGATGCGTCGATCCAGCCAACACACTCGACCTGTCGGCCCGCCTGCTCCAGGCCATAGGCGACTTCCATCGCCAGGTTGCCCCCCAGCGACCAACCGGCCAAACGGAACGGACCCTCGGGCTGAGCCTTCAACAATTGCGTCGTGTAGTCCTCGACCATTGCAGCCCAGGCTGGCACCTCGCTGCCCTCCTCGGCCAAGGCGCGACACATCACCCCCATCACCGGCCTGTGCTCACGCAACGCAAGGGCAATCGCCTTGTAACAATGCACCGAGCCATAGCTGGGATGGAACAGGTACAACGGTGTTCCACGGCTTTGACTGTTGAGCCTCACGATCAACGAACTGCCAGCGCTTCCCTCAAGGCAAGCCGCCTGCCCTGCGACGCTCGGATTGAGCATCAACTGACTCACCGACAGCTCCACGCCAACAGCTTTGCGGATGCGCTCCTTGAGCATCAGGACCAGCAACGAATGCCCGCCCAACTCGAAGAAGTTATCTTCGACACTCACCTGCTCAAGCTCCAGGACTTCGCGCCAAATGGCTACAAGTGTTTGCTCCAGCGTATTGCGCGCTGCGACGAAGTGCCGTTCGTGCAAGTTTGAATCCGGCGCAGGCAAAGCCTTGCGATCCAGTTTGCCGTTGGGGCTCAGTGGCATATGGTCCAGCAGTACCCACTGCGCAGGCACCATGTAGTCCGGCACATGTGCCAATAAATGAGTGCTCAGTACATCACGCCAGGCGAGTGTCGAATCCTGCAGCACCAGATAGCCAACGAGAAACTTGCCTCCATGCACTTGCACCGAGGCTTCGCGCACCAGTGGATGCTCCAGCAAGCGCGCCTCGATCTCACCCAGCTCTATGCGCAAACCGCGTAGTTTTACTTGATGATCCAGGCGCCCGATGTATTCGATCACGCCATCCCTGCGCTGTCGCACGCGGTCGCCGGTACGATACAACCGCGTGCCAGGCTGGAACGGGCACGGTACAAACCGCTCTGCGGTCAGGCTGGGACGTCGATGGTAACTGCGTGCCAGCCCGACGCCCCCCAGGTACAACTCGCCCGCAACGCCCACCGCGACTGGCTGCAACTGCGCATCCAGCACGTAAGTGCGCAGATTGGAAATGGGTCTGCCAATCGGCACGCTGTCACGATGCTCATCGACGCACGTCCAGTGAGTCACATCAATCGCAGCCTCGGTCGGTCCATACAGGTTGAACAAGCCTGTATTCGGCAGCTCGGCGAATACGTGTTGCTGCACCCCCACCGGCAAGGCTTCGCCACTACAGATGATACGGCGCAACCCCTGACAGCTGGCCACCTGTGAATCCTGCAGGAATGCGTGCAGCATGGAAGGCACGAAATGCAGGGTGGTCACTTGGTGCCGATTGATCAACCCCACCAACTTCGATGGATCCCGATGATCTCCAGGGGCCGCTACCACCAGCCGTGCACCGGTCATCAAGGGCCAGAAAAACTCCCATACCGACACGTCAAAACTGAACGGTGTCTTTTGCAACACCGTATCTTCGGCGCCGAGCGTATAAGCCTGTTGCATCCATAGCAACCGATTGGTCAACGCACAGTGACGGTTACCCGCCCCTTTCGGCTGGCCGGTGGAACCGGAGGTGTAAATGACGTAAGCGAGATTTTCCGCGTCTACGGCCACATCAGGATCGGTATCGGCATACTCGCTCAACCAGTGATCGTCGGGCTCGACCACCAGACAGTGCGAGGGCGCGCTGACCGGTAAGGCTTGTAACAAATGCGCCTGCGTCAGCAGCAGCGGTACGTTGCTGTCTTGCAGCATGTAGGCCAGGCGTTCGCGCGGGTAGTCCGGGTCCAGCGGTACATAGGCGCCACCTGCCTTAAGCACAGCCAGAAGTGCTACCACCATTTCAATGGAGCGTTCCATCGCCACACCTACCAACACATCAGGCGCGACACCGGCCTGGATCAAGCGGTGCGCCAATCGATTGGCTCGTGCATTCAACTGCGTATAACTCAGTGTCTGAGCGCCAAACACCAAAGCCTGGGCATTCGGTGTGCGCCGCACTTGCACTTCGATCAGCCTCTGCACGCTGTCTTCCAACCGATAATCCTGCGCTGTGTCGTTCCACTGTTCGACTATCACCTGATGCTCAAGCGGTTCCAACAGCGGTAGCTGAGCGACACGTTGGTGAGGGTCATCCAACATGGCCTGCAACAGGTTCTGCCAATGGCGCGCCATGCGATTGGGCGTGGCGGCATCGAACAGGTCGGTCGCATAAGTCAGGGTTGCCCATAGCCCATCGACGGTTTCCTGTGTGTCCAGGCTCAAATCGAACTGCGCGGTTTGCGTGCCCCACTCCAAGCCTTCAATCCTCAGGTCGGGTAGTTGCTGGCTCGTACTGGCTAGACGCGCTTGACTCTGATGATTGAAAAGCACCTGAAACAACGGATTGCGGCTCAAGCTGCGTTCAGGTTGCAGGGCTTCGACCAATTGCTCGAACGGCAAGTCCTGATGGCTTTGGGCGTCCAACGCCCGGTGCTTGGCCTGCTGCAACAGCTGGGTGACCGTCAGCTGCGCATCGAAATCGCCCTTTAGCACTTGGGTGTTGACGAAAAAACCTACCAGGCGCTCGGTTTCGACCCGGTTACGATTCGCAATAGGCACACCCACGCGAATATCCTGCTGCCCGCTGTAGCGGTGCAGTAGAGCCTGGAACGACGCCAACAAAACAATGAACAGCGTGACATCCTCACGCTGCGCCAGGGCCTTGAGCCCCGCCACTAATGCCGGTGCAAGCTTGATCTCCAGGCTTGCACCACGAAAGCTCTGCACCGAAGGTCGCGGCCGATCAAGGGGTAGCTCCAACACTGACGGCTCACCGCCAAGCAGAGCCTGCCAGTAACCCATTTGCCGATCGCGTTCACCACCCGTCATCCAGTCACGCTGCCACTGGGCATAGTCAGCATATTGAATCGGCAATGCCGGCAGTTGCAGGTCCTGGCCCTGGCTGTAGGCGGCATAAAGTTGCACCAACTCATCCACCATCACCTGCATTGACCAGCCATCGGAAACGATATGGTGCTGCACGAGCACCAACACATGGTCGTCTTCGGCCAGGCGCAACAAGGTTACGCGCAGCAACGGCCCTTGCTGCAGATCGAAAGGTTGCGCGATCTCGGTCTCTACCCGACGCTGCAGGTCCGCCTCATTGACCTGCTCATGAAGGATGGCCACAGTGCCGTTTTCACGGATTATCTGGAAGGCCTGCCCTTCGTCCTGATGTACCTGCGTTCGCAGGCTTTCATGACGGGCTACCAGACTGTCGAAACTGCGTTGCAAAGCCGCATGATCCAGCCAGCCACGCAAGCGCAAGGTGCTGGGTACATGGTAGGCCGCACTGTGCGGATCCAATTGCCAGAGAAACCACTGGCGCTCCTGGGCATAAGACAGCGCCAACGGCTGTTGACGGCTGACCGGCAGGATCTGAAGCACACTTGCCTGTGATTCATGGGAGTTGCACAGGGTCTCGACAAACCCCTGCAGTCGCGGTTGCTCAAACATTGTTCTGAGGGGTACTTCCCGACCCAACAGTTGACGCAGGCGGGAAATTACCTGCATCGCCAATAATGAATGCCCCCCCGATTCAAAAAAGTGATCGGCCAGACCGACACGCTCCACGCCCAGGATCTGGGCCCAGATGGCCGCCACCTGTTGCTCCAACTCGCTCTCGGGCGCCACATACACCTGCTGCATCTGGCTCACATCCGGCAGCGGCAAGCCCTTGCGGTCGAGCTTGCCGTTGGGGGTCAGCGGCATACGCTCAAGGAACATCAAATGCGTCGGCACCATGTAGTCCGGCAAGCGGGTTTTCAAGGCGCGCCGCAAGGTTTCGCGACCGTTTGATTGAGCGACAGCATCATCCAGGAGCGTCGGGTCCAGTGGTACGACATAGGCCACCAGTTGTTTGCCGGTCGGCCCCTCCTGAGCCACCACCACGGTTTCACCGACACTGGCTTGCTCACGCAAGCGCGCTTCGATTTCCCCCAGTTCGATACGGAAACCGCGGATCTTCACCTGATGGTCGACACGGCCCAGGTAATCCACTACGCCATCCGGACGCCCGCGGGTCAGGTCGCCGCTGCGATACACGCGACTGCCGGGCTTGCCGAACGGGTCCGGCACGAAACGCTCGGCAGTCAGTGCCGGGCGCTCCAGATAACCCCGGGCCACGCCCTCGCCGCCCAGGTACAACTCGCCGGCCACGCCGATAGGTTGCAGGTTCAGCTGCGCGTCCAATACATAACCGCTGCGGTTACCCAACAAGGTGCCGATGGGCGCGTAGACGGCTCCGCAAGGGTCGCCCTTGCGTGCCTTCCACAGCAGCGGCGTGACCACGGTTTCGGTCGGGCCGTAGCCGTTGAACAGGTATTTGGGTTTCAGCGCGCGCCACGCCAGGTCATAGCTGGCTTGAGCAACGGCATCACCACCGAAGCAGTACACCCGCACTGCCGGCGGGTTGCCGTCGCGCTCGGCATGTTCGGCCAACTGTTGCAGGTACACCGGTGGGAACACCGCCATGGTCACGTTGTGGCGATGCATTTGCTCATAGGTGTATTCCGGCAGCCACAGGCTGTCATCACGGATCAACACGCTGGCGCCGTTGATCAGCGGGTGCATCCAGCCTTCGTGGGAACCGTCGAAGGCGAAGGACATGAAGTGCAGTTCGCAATCGGCCGGTGAGGTCTCATAACGCTCGCCAGTGGCGATGATATGCGCCACCAACGGCCCATGAGCCACCGCCACGCCCTTGGGCAAACCGGTGGAGCCGGAGGTGTAGATCACGTAGGCAAGGTTGTCGCCGTCCAGAGCCACAGTCGGGGCCGTATCGCTGTAATCCGACCAGGCTTGCACCTGATCCACCGCCAAGGCGTCGAGGCCGTCCGGGATCGGCAACCGGTGTTGCACGGCCGAATGGGTCAACAGCAATTTCGAACGGCTGTCTTGCATCATGTACAGCAGGCGATCACGCGGGTATTCGATATCCAGCGGCACATACACACCGCCGGCTTTCATCACCGCCAGGAACGCCACCATGATTTCGGCACTGCGCGGCATGGCGATGGCCACCCGTACTTCCGGGCCGACCCCACGGGCGATCAGGGCATGGGCCAGGCGGTTGGCCTGGCGATCCAGTTCGCCGTAGCTCAGGGTTTGCGCGTCGAACTTCACCGCCACCGCAGTCGGGTTTGCCCGGGCGCGATCGGCAAACAGTTGATGCACCAGGCGCTCGGCCGAAAAGCCAGACTCCGTGCGGTTCCACAGTTGCAGGATCTGTTGTTGTTCGGTCGCGTCCAGCAAGCTTAACTGGCTGAGCTGCTGCCGTGGGTTGGCGACCATACCTTGCAGCAGGTTCTGCCAGTGACGCGCCATGCGTTGCACGGTGCTGGCTTCGAACAGGTCCTGGGCATAACCCAAGGTGGCCCATATACCTTCGGTGGACTCCTGAATATCCAGGTCCAGGTCGAAATGTGCGGTCTTGCTGTCCCAGTCCAGCCCTTCTACCCGCAGCCCTGGCAATTGGTGCTGAACCTGAGCCTGGCCGACGTCAGTCTGATGATTGAACATGACCTGGAACAGCGGGTTGTGGCTCAGGCTACGCTCAGGTTGCAGGGCTTCCACCAGTTGTTCGAACGGCAAATCCTGGTGGGCCTGGGCTTGCAGGGCGCGTTGCCGAACGTGCTGCAGCAACTGCTCGACACTCATCTGCCCATGCACATCCGCCTTGAGCACCTGGGTGTTGACGAAGAAACCAATCAAGCGCTCGGTCTCGCTGCGATTGCGGTTGGCAATCGGCACGCCGACACGTATTTCTTCCTGGCCGCTGTAGCGGTGCAACAAGGTCTGGAACGATGCCAGCAGCAACATGAACAGGGTCACGCCCTGCTGGTGGGCCAAAGCCTTGAGCCCCTGGGTGAGTTCGGGCGCCAGCTCGAACGCCAGGCGCGCGCCGCGGTGGCTCTGCACAGCCGGGCGCTGGTGATCGAACGGTAACTCCAGCACGCTCTGCTCACCGCCCAACAGTTCACGCCAGTAGGCCAGTTGACGTTGCTTCTCACCGGCGTCCATCCAGCTGCGCTGCCATACGGCGTAGTCGGCATACTGGATCGGCAGCGCCGGCAACTGCACGTCCTGGCCTTGGCTGTAACCGGCATACAACTGCACCAGTTCCTCGACCACCAACTGCATCGACCAACCATCGGAGACGATGTGATGCTGCACCAACACCAACACATGCTCGTCGGCGGCCAGGCGCAACAGCGTGACGCGCAGCAACGGGCCTTGTTGCAGGTCGAACGGATGGGCGATCAGCGCTTGCACCCTGGCTTTGAGCTGGGCGTCATCGACATCAGCCTGGGTGATCGGCAAGGACATTGGCGGCTCAATCACTTGCACCGCGCCGTCGTGATCCTGGCGGATATGGGTGCGCAGGCTTTCATGACGCGCCAGTAAGCTATCGAAACTGCGTTGCAACGCAGCCAGGTCCAATTGCCCTTTCAGGCGCAGCGCGCTGGGAATGTGATACGCCGCGCTGTGGGGTTCCAGTTGCCAGAGAAACCATTGTCGCTCCTGGGCGTAAGACAGTGGCAACGGCTGGACACGCCCGGCTGGCAGTAGGGCCGGCGCCGTTGGCAATGTGCTCTCCTGGGTTTGCAAGGCCGCGACAAACGCCTCCAGCCGCGGGTGTTCGAACACGGCTTTGAGCGGCACTTCCAGGCTCAGGGTCTGGCGGATGCGTGACACCACCTGCATTGCCAACAGGGAATGCCCTCCCAGTTCGAAGAAGTGCTGGTTCAAGCCCACCCGTTCGGCCCCCAGAATAGCCGCCCAGATCGCCGCCACCTGTTGTTGCAACGGGGTGACCGGCGCTCGCCAATCCTGTTGTTCCACGCTGGCATCTGGCTTGGGCAGCGCCTGGCGATCCAGCTTGCCGTTGGGGTTGAGCGGCATGCGGTCGAGGAAGATCAGGTGCGCCGGCACCATGTAGTCCGGCAGGTGGTCGCGCAAGGTGGCCATCAGCTGTTCGCTCACCTCGGCGCGCTCGGTTTCAGACAGCGTCTGCGCAGGCACCAGGTAGGCCAGCAGTTGGTTGTCGGCAGCCAGCAACAGCGCTTCACGCACGCTGTCCTGGGCCAGCAGCACGGTTTCGATCTCACCCAGTTCTATGCGAAAGCCACGGACCTTGACCTGGTGATCGACCCGCCCGACATATTCCACCACACCATCGGCGCGATAACGCGCCAGGTCGCCGGTGCGGTACAGGCGCTCGCCGGATGGGCTGAACGGATCAGCGACAAAGCGCTCGGCGGTCAGGCCTGGCCGTTGCAAATACGCACGGGCCAAGCCATTGGCGCTGGCGATATAGAGTTCACCCACGGCGCCCAGCGGTAGCAGGTTCAGGTCACGGTCCAGCACATACAGGCCACGCCCTGGCAGCGCCCGGCCAATGGGGCTGGCACCGCCGGCGCCGACGGCGCTCGGGTCAGTGCAGTCCAGCACGCTGGAAACCACGGTGGCCTCGGTAGGCCCGTAGGTATTGAGCAAGCGCACATGGCCGAGCCCGGCGCGCTGCCACAATAGTGGGCCGTCCAACGGCATGGCTTCGCCGCCGATATGGATCTGGCGCAAAGCACCATAGGTCCTTGGGCCTGCTGCCAGGCAATCTTGCAGGAACAGCTTCCAGTAGGCCGTGGGCAAGTCGGCCAGGGTAATGCCCTGGGCGATGATCTGCCGATACAGCTCGGCACCGTCCCATAACTGCGGGCCACGCAGTACCACGGTGGCGCCGAGGGTCAGGGCTGGATATAGCTGCTCGACGAAACCGTCGAAGTTCAAGGTGGCAAACTGCAGCACTCGGTCCTGGGCAACCAGTTGCGAGTAATCCGCCGCGATGCCAGCAAACTCACTCAGTGCAGCCTGGCTGATGGCAACCCCCTTGGGCTTGCCTGTGGAGCCGGAGGTGTAGATCACATACGCCAGGCTCTGGGGCTCGACATCAACCGGTAAATTACTGTCGGCACACAACGCCAACTGCGCCTGGACCCGGTCGATGTCCACTGCCAGCACCCGGGCCGGCAACGGCAGACGCCCATGCAGGTGGGATTGGGTCAACACCAGGCCCACACCACTGTCCTCAAGCATATGCGCCAGGCGTTCGCGGGGGTACTCAGGGTCCAGCGGCACATAGGCCGCTCCTGTCTTGAGCACCGCGAGCAAGCTGACCACCATGGCAAAAGAGCGCTCCACGGCGATCCCCACCAGCCCTTGGGGGCCGACGCCCTGGGCCAGCAGGTAATGCGCCAGGCGGTTGGCCTGACGGTTCAGCTCTCCATAGCTGAGGGCCTGCTCATCCAGGGCCAGGGCCTGACGTTCCGGCTGCTGATCAGCCTGGGCTTCAAACAGCCGGTGTACAGCCTCAACGGGGGTGACACCCGCCGGGGTGTTCCAGTCCTGGAGCATCCTGTGTTGCTCAGCGGCGCTCGCCATCGGCAGTTCACAGAGGCGGCTGCGGGGTGCACTCACCACCGCCTGCAGCAGGTGCTGCCAATGTTGCGCCAAGCGCTCGATGGTGGCGGCATCGAACAGGTCGGTGGCGTAGGTCAGCGCGGCCCAAAGCCCGTCGGCGGATTCATGGGTGTCCAGGCTCAGGTCAAAATGGGTGGTCTGGCTGTCCCAGTCCAGTTCCACCACACGCAGGCCCGGCAACTGTTGGCCTTCGCGGCCGCCCTGGGCCTCGGTCTGGTGGTTGAACATCACCTGGAACAACGGGTTATGGCTCAAGCTGCGTTCAGGCTGCAATGCCACCACCAGTTGCTCGAACGGCAGGTCCTGATGAGCCTGGGCCTCGAGGGCGCGGCGTTTGGTTTGTTGCAGCAGCTCGGCAAAGCTCATCTGCCCGTCAAGGTCAGCCTTGAGTACCTGGGTGTTGACAAAGAAGCCGATCAGCCGCTCGGTTTCGACGCGGTTTCGGTTGGCGTTCGGCACGCCAATGCGGATATCCGACTGCCCGCTGTAGCGATACAACAGGGCTTGGAACGACGCCAGCAGCAGCATGAACGCGGTCACACCCTCTTGCTGCGCCAGGCGCTTGAGCCCCGCCACCAGCGTCGGTTGCAGATGCACCTGCAGGCTTGCACCGCGATGGCTTTGCTGCGCCGGGCGCGGACGGTCCAGCGGCAATTCCAGCACCGGTTGCTCGCCGCCCAGCAGGGCCTGCCAATACGCGAGTTGGCGCGCCTGTTCCCCGGCTTCCATCCAGCCGCGTTGCCACAGCGCGTAGTCGGCGTACTGGATCGGCAGTTCCGGGAGTTGCAGGTCATGGCCCTGGCTATGGGCGGCGTAGAGCTGCACCAGTTCCTCCACCATCACCTGCATCGACCAGCCATCGGAGACGATGTGGTGCTGCACCATCACCAGCACATGCTCATCCTCGGCCAGTTGCAACAGCGTCACACGCAACAACGGCGCCTGGTGCAAATCGAACGGCCGCGCCACCTCCTCTTCCACCCGCGCCATCAACTGCGCTTGGTCGACATGCGCCTGCTGGATCTGCACCCGCGCCTGCGGCATCACTGCCTGCCACAGACGTTCATCGTCCTCGACCAATTGCGTGCGCAAGCTTTCATGCCGGGCCAGCAGGCTGTCGAAACTGCGTTGTAACGCTGCCAGGTCCAAGTGCCCGTGCAAACGCAGGGCGCCAGGGATGTGGTAGGCGGTGCTGTCCTTGTCCAGTTGCCAGAGGAACCACTGGCGTTCCTGGGCGTAAGACAACGTCGGTGTGTCGCTGTCGTGGCGGGTGGGAGCAATCGGCAGTTGAGCGAAACTCATGCCCCGGCTTTGCAGGCGCTGGTAAAACTGCTGGCGCTGCTCCAGAGGCAAGCGAAGAAAGCGCGACACCAGGTCGATATTAGGGTTGGAAAGCATGGTTCAAATCGCCTCTAGTTCGCTCAAAAAGTCACGAAGGTCATCAAAATCTTCCACGCTGCCGGCGCGGAAAGTGGCTGCGGCCTGCACGTAGGCGCGCAGCGATTCGGTCTGGAACAGTTCCATCAACGGTACGTCCAGGCCGAGCTCGGCCTGCACCCGCGAGGTAATCTGGATAGCCAGCAAGGAGTGACCACCGACATCAAAGAAGTTGTCGTTCAGGCCCACTTGCGGCAGGTGCAGGATGTCGGCCCAGATCGTGGCGATCTGCTGCTCCAACTCGCTCTGGGGCGCCACATACGCCTGCTGCATCTGGCTCGTATCCGGCACCGGCAGGCCTTTGCGGTCGAGCTTGCCGTTGGGGGTCAGCGGCATCTGCGCCAGGAATACGAAGTGGCTGGGCACCATGTAGTCCGGCAGGTCGGCTTTCAGGGCACGACGCAGGGCGTCACGGAACTCAACCTGGTCGGCCAGGCTGGCGTCGGCCGGTACCACATAGGCCACCAGTTGTTTGCCGGTCGGCCCCTCCTGGGCGACCACCACGGTTTCACCGACACTGGCTTGCTCACGCAAGCGCGCTTCGATTTCCCCCAGTTCGATACGGAAACCGCGGATCTTCACCTGATGGTCGACACGCCCCAGGTAATCCACCACGCCATCCGGACGCCCGCGGGTCAGGTCACCACTGCGATACACGCGACTGCCGGGCTTGCCGAACGGGTCCGGCACGAAACGCTCGGCAGTCAGTGCCGGGCGCTCCAGATAACCCCGGGCCACGCCCTCGCCGCCCAGGTACAACTCGCCGGCTACGCCGATGGGCTGCAGGTTCAGTTGCGCATCCAACACGTAGCCACTTCGGTTGCCCAACAAGGTGCCGATGGGCGCGTAGACAGCTCCGCAAGGGTCGCCCTTGCGTGCCTTCCACAGCAGCGGCGTGACCACGGTTTCGGTCGGGCCGTAGCCGTTGAACAGGTATTCAGGCTTCAGCGCGCGCCACGCCAGGTCATAGCTGGCTTGAGCAACGGCATCACCACCGAAGCAATACACCCGCACCGCCGGTGGGTTGCCGTCGCGCTCGGCATGTTCGGCCAACTGTTGCAGGTACACCGGTGGGAACACCGCCATGGTCACGTCGTGGCGATGCATCTGCTCGTAGGTGTATTCCGGCAGCCACAGGCTGTCATCACGGATCAACACGCTGGCGCCGTTGATCAGCGGGTGCATCCAGCCTTCGTGGGAACCGTCGAAGGCGAAGGACATGAAGTGTAGTTCGCAATCGGCCGGTGAGGTCTCATAACGCTCGCCAGTGGCGATGATATGCGCCACCAACGGCCCATGAGCCACCGCCACGCCCTTGGGCAAACCGGTGGAGCCGGAGGTGTAGATAACGTAGGCAAGGTTGTCGCCGTCCAGAGCCACATCCGGTGCCGTATCGCTGTAACCGGCCCATTCTTCGGTGCGATCAATCGCCAGGGTATCCAGACCCTCGGGGACTGGCAGTTGCTGCAACGCCCGGCTGTGAGTCAGCAGCAGTTGCGCACGGCTGTCTTGCATCATGTACAGCAGGCGATCACGTGGGTATTCGATATCCAGCGGCACATACACACCACCGGCTTTCATCACCGCCAGGAACGCCACCATGATCTCGGCACTGCGCGGCATGGCGATGGCCACCCGCACTTCCGCGCCGACACCACGGGCGATCAGGGCACGGGCCAGGCGATTGGCCTGGCGATCCAGTTCACCGTAAGTCAGGGTTTGAGTATCGAATTTAACCGCCACTGCGTCCGGGGTTTGCCGGGCGCAATCGCCGACCAATTCATGCACCAGGCGCTCGGCTGAAAAACCGGTGTCGGCCTGATTCCACAGCTCAAGAATCTGCTGTTGCTCATCCTCGCCCAGCAAGCTCAATTGGCTGATGGGTTGCTGTGGGTCGATCACCATTGCTCGCAAGAGGTTCTGCCAATGCCCGGCCATGCGCTCGATGGTCGCCACGGCGAACAGATCGGTGGCATAACTCAGAGAGGCACGCAGGGCCGTCTGGCTTTCTTCCACATCCAGCGCCAGGTCGAACTGGGCCACGCCTTCGTCCAGGTCCAGGACTTCGACGTGCAGGTCGGCCAGGCGATGCAGATGGCTGTCGGCAGCGCTCACACGGTGGTTGAACAACACTTGGAACAACGGGCTCAGGCTAAGGCTGCGCTCCGGTTGCAATGCCTGCACAAGCTGTTCGAACGGCAGGTCCTGGTGAGCCTGGGCCTCCAGGGAACGCTGACGCACCTGGTGCAGCAGTTGCTCGGTGCTCATTTGCCCGTGGATATCGGCCTTGAGCACTTGGGTGTTGACGAAGAAGCCGATCAACCCCTCGGTTTCCAGGCGATTGCGGTTGGCAATCGGCACGCCCACGCGCACATCTTCCTGGCCGCTGTAGCGATGCAGCAACGCCTGGTAAGACGCCAGCAGCAGCATCGGCAGCGTGACGCCAGCGTGCTGCGCCAGTGCGCGCAAACTGCCCAACAACTCCGGATGCAACTCGATACCCAAGCGTGCGCCACGATGGCTTGGCTGTGCCGGGCGCGGATGGTCGAACGGCAACTCCAGCACCGGTTGCTCGCCGCTCAACAGCTCGCGCCAGTAGGCCAGTTGACGCGCCTGCTCCCCCGCCTCCATCCAACCGCGCTGCCACACGGCATAATCGGCGTACTGGATCGGCAGCGCCGGCAATTGCACGTCTTGGCCTTGGCTGTTAGCGGCATACGCCTGCACCAACTCCTCGACCATCAACTGCATCGACCAGCCGTCAGAAACGATGTGATGCTGCACCAGCACCAGCACGTGGTCGTCCTCGGCCAGGCGCAGCAAGGTTGCCCGCAGCAGCGGCCCACGCAGCAGGTCGAAAGGCTGGGCGACCACCTGCGCGACCCGCGCCTTGAGGCCGGCATAGTCGCTGTCGACCTGCTCGATATCGACCCGGCCCTGGGCGTCAATGACTTGAACCGCGCCGGTGGCGTCCTGACGGAAATACGTGCGCAGGCTTTCATGGCGAGCCAGCAAGCTATCAAAGCTCTCTTGCAGCGCGGTCAGGTCCAACGGCCCTTGCAAACGCAAGGCGCTGGGGATGTGAT
This sequence comes from Pseudomonas sp. NBRC 111138, assembly GCF_001320835.1. NCBI lineage: Bacteria > Pseudomonadati > Pseudomonadota > Gammaproteobacteria > Pseudomonadales > Pseudomonadaceae > Pseudomonas > Pseudomonas sp. NBRC 111138. The sequence goes on from NZ_BCBO01000052.1 coordinate 47,310, forward strand.
ACGCGGCGCCGGCCGGGTCCAGTTGCCAGAGGAACCACTGGCGCTCCTGGGCATAAGACAGCGGCAGAGGCTGCGTGCGGTCGGCCTTGATCAACGCCGGCGCGGTGACGCCCTCCTCGCCCAAGGCCCGCACGAAATCACCCAGTAGCGGCTGTTCGAACAAGGCCTTGAGTGGGACTTCCAGCGCCAGGGCCTGACGCACCCGTGACACCACCCGCGTGGCCAGCAATGAATGCCCGCCCAACTCGAAGAAATGATCGTCGAGGCCCACCCGGGGCAATTCCAGTACCTCGGCCCAGATCGCCGCTACCTGCTGCTCACGCGGGGTGACGGGCGCTACATGGCCCTTGAGCGACAGGCTGGCATCCGGTTTGGGCAATGCCTTGCGGTCGAGCTTGCCGTTGGGGGTCAGCGGCAGGCTGTCGAGGAACAGCCACTGCGCGGGCACCATGTAGTCCGGCAAGCGCTCGCGCAGCGCGGTTTTATAGACCTGCGACGCCTGCGGCGCGGCGCTGACCAGGTAAGCGATCAGCCGGTCGTTATCGGCCAACACCACGGCTTCGCGTACGCCGTCGAACTCACGCAAGCAGGCTTCGATTTCACCCAGCTCGATACGGAAACCCCGGACCTTGACCTGATGGTCGACGCGGCCGATGTATTCCACCACGCCGTCGGCCCGATAGCGTGCCAGGTCGCCGGTACGGTACAGGCGTTCGCCCGGAGCCCCAAACGGGTTGGGCACGAAGCGTTCGGCGGTCAGCGCCGGCTGCCCGTGGTAACCCCGCGCCAGGCCGACACCGCCGATCAGCAGCTCACCGGACACACCTTGGGGGCATGGCGTGAGACCGGCATTGAGGATGAACAAGCCGGTATTGGCGATGGGCCGTCCAACGAACGGCAATGCCTGATGCAAACGATGAGCCGCCGACCAGATGGTGGTTTCCGTCGGGCCATAGAGGTTCCACAACGGGCCTTGCAGGTCGAGCATGCGCTGGGCCAAATCGACGGGCAGCGCTTCGCCACCGCACAGGCAGGCGATGCCACGCAGTGAATGAGCCCGTGGGCTGTCGAGCAACATGCGCCAGGTCGAAGGCGTGGCTTGCAGCACATTCGCCGCCTGACGCTGGGCCAGATCGAGGATCGCCTCGGGGTCGAGGGCCGTTGCCTGGGTGCTCAGCACCACGGTACCGCCGACACTCAGCGGCACATACAGCTCCAGGGCGAAGATGTCGAACGAGAAGGTGGTCAGCGACAACAGCCGCGCATCCTGGCCGATACTCAACGTGCCGGCCATGCCGCTGGTGAAGCTGCACAGCGCCTTGTGACGAACCATCACCCCTTTGGGCTTGCCAGTGGAGCCAGAGGTGTAGATCACGTAGGCCAGATGCTCCGGTGTCACGGCAACCTGGGGATTGTGCTGCGCTGTGCCGGCCTCCTCCACCATCAGCACCTGCACGCCGTGCGGCTGAGCCAGGTGCCCCAGCAGGTGCGGTTGGGTCAGCAATACCCGGGCGCGGCTGTCTTCAAGCATGTAGGCCAGGCGCTCTGCCGGGAATTGCGGGTCGAGCGGCACATAGGCGCCACCGGCCTTGAGGGTCGCGAGCAAGCCAACCACCATGTCCAGGGAACGCTCCACGTGTACTGCAACCAGCACGTCCGGGCCGACGCCCATGTCGATCAGACGATGGGCGAGCCGATTGGCGCGACGGTTGAGTTCGCCGTAGCTCAGGCGCTCATCATTGAAATGCAGCGCGATGGCGTCGGGTTGCGCCGCGGCCTGGGCCTCAAACAACTGGTGTACACAGCGTTCGCGTGGGTAGTCGGTGTCGCTGCGGTTCCAGTCGTGCACCATGTGCTGCCATTGCGACGGGCTGAGCATCGCCAGGTCGTCCAAGGCCACCGAGGCATCCTGCAGGACCGCGCGCAGCAGGTTTTGCCAATGCTCGGCCAGGCGTTCCACGGTCGCCGCGTCAAACAGATCCGTGGCGTAAGTCAGCGAGGCCCAGAGACCGTCCGCCGACTCCTCGGTTTCCAGGTTCAGGTCGAATTGCGTGCTGTGACCGGCCCAATCCACGGGCTGCAAATCCAGGCCGGGCAATTGCACCGGGGCTGAACGCAGGCTGTCCTGATGGTTGAACATCACCTGGAACAGCGGGTTATGGCTCAGGCTGCGCTCGGGCTGCAACACTTGCACGAGCTGCTCGAACGGCAGGTCCTGATGGGCCTGCGCCTCCAGGGCACGCTGCTTGACCTGGGCCAGCAACTGGTCGAACGGCATCTGCCCGTGCACGTCAGCTTGCAGCACCTGGGTGTTGACGAAAAAGCCCAGCAGTCGCTCGGTTTCGAAGCGATTACGGTTGGCGACCGGTACGCCGACACGCACCTGTGCCTGGCCGCTGTAGCGGTGCAGCAAGGTCTGGAACGAGGCCAGCAACAGCATGAACAGCGTCACGTCCTGACGCTGGGCCAGGGCCTTGAGTTCAGTCAGCAGCGCACGCTCCAGATGAATCTGGCGGCGCGCGCCACGATGGCTCTGCACTGCGGGGCGTGGATAGTCCAGCGGCAGGTCCAGCAACGAATGTTCGTGCCCCAGACGAGCGCACCAGTAATCGAGCTGGCGTTGTTGTTCCCCAGCCGCCATCCAGTCGCGCTGCCACTGGGCGTAGTCGGCGTACTGGATCGGCAAGGCCGGCAACCCTGCGTCGCCTTGGTACAGCGCCACCCACTCGTCGATCATCACTTGCATCGACCAGCCGTCAGAGATGATGTGGTGCTGGGTGATGACCAGCACATGGTGATCAGGCGCAACGATCAGCAACTTGACGCGCATCAGCGGGCCGTTGCGCAGGTCGAACGGGCGCTGGATCTCTTCGGTGACAGCCTGCTCGATAGCGCCGGCGTCGACCTCTTGTTGTTCAACCGGCACTGCCAGGCTTGGGTGGATGACTTGCACGGCGTGCTCGCCCGACTCCACGAAGGTGGTGCGCAGTGGTTCATGGCGCTGCACCAGGGCCTCGACGGCGCGCTCCAGCGCCGCGATGTGGAGTTCACCGCGCAGGTGCAAGGCGCTGGGCACATGATAGGCCGCGCTGGTGGGATCCAATTGCCAGAGAAACCACTGCCGCTCCTGGGCAAAGGACAACGCCAGCGGCTGCTCACGGCCAACCGCCTGCATCACAGGCGCGGTATCGGCCTGCACGCCTGCGCACGCCGCTGCGAAAGCGGCCAGCGTCGGCTGTTCGAACAGGGCCCGCAACGGCACTTCCAGCTTGAGATCGTGGCGCACCCGGGAGATCACTTGGGTGGCCAGCAAGGAGTGGCCGCCGCGTTCGAAGAAGTGATCTTCCAGGCCAACCTGCTCGACCTGCAACACTGCTTGCCAGATCGCCGCCAACTGGATTTGCAATGGACTTTGCGGCGCCACGTAGGCGGCGCTGGCCTGGTTCAGGTCGGGTGTGGGCAGCGCACGGCGGTCGAGCTTGCCGTTGTGGTTCAACGGCAAGGCATCGAGGAACACCCAATGGCCCGGCACCATGTAGTCCGGCAACGTCTGGCGCAAGCGCGCCGCCAGTGCCTGGGCCTCCAGCGCTTGGCCTTCGGCTGGCACCACGTACGCCACCAACTGCACGCCGGTCGCGCTCGGCTGCGCAAGCACGGCGGCTTCTCGCACGTTGGGCAAGGCTTGCAGGCTGGCTTCGATTTCGCCCATTTCGATACGCAGGCCACGAATCTTCACTTGATGGTCGATACGCCCAACGTACTCCAGCGCACCCGCCGGGTTGTACCGGGCCAAGTCGCCACTGCGATAAAGCCGCGCACCGGGCATGGCGGAAAACGGGTCCGGCAAGAAGCGCTCGGCGGTCAGCGCCGGGCGGTCGAAGTAGCGTTGCGCCAAGCCAACCTCGGCACCAATGCACAGCTCGCCCACGCCATCGGTGGCCAACAGTTCGAAACCGCTGTCGAGTACATACAGGCCGCGCCCGGCAATCGCCTGCCCGATTGGCACGCCGTAGGCGTCGTTGGCATCGGCCAATTGGCACTCATGCACGCTGGAGACCACCGTGGCTTCGGTCGGCCCGTAGGTGTTGACCAGGCTCACATTGCCCAAGCCCGCGGCGTGCCAGGCACGCACGCCCTCCACTGACATGGCTTCACCCCCCACATGTACCTGGCGCAGCTTGCCCAGGGAGCGACGGTGCTCGGCGCACTCTTGCGCCAACAGGTACCAGTAGGCGGCGGGCAGATCGGCCAGGGTCACGCCCCGCTCGACAATCTCTTGCGCCAGTTGCCCGGCATCCCAGAGTTCATCGCCACGCATGATCAACGCCGCGCCCGCACACAGGGGCGGGAAGCACTGTTCGACAAAACCATCGAAACTGAAGGTCGCAAACTGCAACACGCGGTCCTCGGCGCTCAGTCGGCTGTACAGCGTGGCGCTGTCACAGAACTGGCCAAGGGCGGCATGGTCGATGGCCACGCCTTTGGGCTGGCCGGTGGAGCCAGAGGTGTAGATCACATAGGCCAGGTCAGCCGCCGCCGCGTGATTAGGCGGATTGGTCGTCGGGTAGCCGGTCAGTTCGTCGCCACTGGCGCTGAAATCCATGCGGGTCAGGCCGCGGGGCAAAGGCAAGTCGGCGAGCAAGCCGGTTTCGCTGAGCAGCACGTCCAGGCGGCTGTCGGCGAGCATGTAGGCCAAACGTTCCGCCGGGTATTCAGGGTCCAACGGTACGTAGGCCGCCCCGCTTTTGAGCACTGCCAGCAGGCTGACGATCAACTGCGGGCCACGCCGCGAAGCCAGGCCCACCCGTTGGCCGGGGCCGACGCCAAGCGCCAACAGGCGATGGGCCAGGCGGTTGGCGCGCTGGTTCAACTGGGCGTAGCTCAAGCTGGCGTCACCGGACTGTACAGCCAGGGCGTCTCGCGTCGCCTCGGCCTGGGCTGCGATACGCTGATGCACGCGTTCGTTGGCCTGGGGCGCTGCGGCTGAGCGGCTCAGAGCGAGCATCTGCCGTTGCGCAGGGGCGTCGAGAAGGCGCAGGTTGCCCAGCGGCATATGAGCGTCTGCGAGCAATTGCGCCAGCAGGTGTTGCAGGTTGGCGCTCAACTGCGCCACGTGCGCCTCGCTGAACTGGGCACGGTCATAACTGAATTCCAGGCGCAGGCTGGCGCCCAGTTCTATGCCGAGGGTCAATGGATAGTGCGTGCGCTCATGGTTGTGCAGGTGACCGAAGGTCAGGCCGGCCGGCGCGCCTTGCTTGAGCGCCTCGGCGACCGGGAAGTTCTCGAACACCAGCAAGGTGTCGAACAGCGCGCCTTGCTGGCCGGCCCAGCCCTGGATGTCGTAGAGCGGCACATGTTCATGGTCGCGCAGGCTGAGGTTGAGCGCTTGCAGTTCGCTGAGCCACGTCGCGGCCGACTGGGCTGGCGAGGCTGCGCTGATGATCGGCAAGGTGTTGATGAACAGGCCCAGTTGCTGCTCGATCCCCGGCAGCGGTGCGGAACGCCCGGCTACGGTGGCACCAAAAGCAACGCAGTCCTGGCCGGTGTAACGCTGCAGCAGTAGGCTCCAAGCCCCTTGCAATAGGGTATTGAGGGTGACTTTGTGCTGGCGTGCGAACTCGCCGAGGCGGCGGGTAAAGTCGCTCCCCAGTACCACGTGATGGTCAGCCATGCCCACCCCGTCTACCGGCGTGCGCAGCGCTTGCGCCAGCAGAGTCGGCGCCGGCAATGCCGCCAGGGCGTTTTTCCAGAACGCTTCGCCCGAGGATTGTTGTTGCAGCCAGGCGAGGTAATCGCGGAACTGCCCGAGCGGCGCCGGCACTGCCTGCCCCGCATAGTGAGCGATGACTTCACCGAGCAACTGCGCGTTACTCCAGCCGTCCATGAGGATGTGATGGCTGGTGAAGATAAAGTGCCAGGCCGCACCAGCACCGCGCACCAGCGTCAGGCGAAACAGCGGCGCGGCATTCAGGGCAAAACCGCGTTCGCGTTCGGCCTGGGCCAGGGTGTCGAAATCGGCGTCGGGGTCTTCGATCACTTGCAGTTGCAGGTCGACCTGGCGCTGGATCAGCTGATGAGCACTGTCCAGGCCCAGCCAATGGAAGCTGCTGCGCAGGATGTCGTGACGGTCCAGTGCGGCCTGCCAGGCACGCCCGAAGGCGAGCAAATCAAGGCCCTCGATGTCGAGGCGCAACTGGTTGATGTAGGCCTGGGACTCGGGTTCCAACAGGGTGTGGAACAGCATGCCTTGCTGCATCGGCGACAGCGGATAAAGGTCGGCAATCGCCGGCCCGGCCACGGGCAAGGCATCCAGTTGCTGCTGGGTGACGCGTGCCAGCGGGAAATCCGACGGGCTCACCTGGCCTGCCGGCGTGGCACAACAATGCTCGATCAGCGCCCTGAGTTCGGCTGCGTACTCATCCGCCAGACCTTGAACAGTTGCCGCCTCGAACATCTCCCGGCTGAACCCCCATTGCAACGACAGCTCGCCGCCATATACCTGACCTTCCAGCGTCAGCCAGTTGGCCAGCGGCGCCTCTGGATCCTGGGCCTGGCCACTGCCCTGACTGGCCGGCACGAACAGTGCCGACTCGTTGAACTGACGGTCGAACTGGCCCAGGTAGTTGAAGGTGATGCGCGGCGCGGTAAGGTTCGCAAGGCTTTCCTGTGCGTGTTGCGCGCCCAGATAGCGCAGCAGGCCGAAGCCCAGGCCTTTGTCGGGCACGGCGCGCAGTTGTTCCTTGACCGCCTTGATCGCCTCGGGCAACTCGCCTTCGGCGTGCAGGCGCACCGGGTACAGGCTGGTGAACCAGCCGACGGTGCGGCTCAGGTCGATGTCGTCAAACAGATCTTCACGGCCGTGACCTTCCAATTGGATAAGCGCAGCAGGTTGCTCGCTCCAACGGCTGATCACCCGCGCCAGGGCGGTCAACAGCAGGTCGTTGACCTGGGTGCGATAGGCCGCTGGCGCGTCTTGCAGCAGTCGGCGGGTGTGCTCGGCGTCAAGGCGTGTTTCCAGCTTGGCGCCCAGGCGGTTTTGCAGGCCGCCTTCGGGGTGATCACACGGCAGCTCGGCGCCGATGGATTGGGCTTGCCAGTACGGCAGTTGCTCCTCGACGGTCTGCGCGTGGCGGTGCAACTGTTGCGCCCAGCGCTGGTAGGCACTGGTTTTTGCCGGCAGCACCTGTTCGCGGTAGGCCTGTTGCAGGTCTTCGAGCAGGATGCGCCAGGACACACCATCCACCACCAAGTGATGGATCACCAACAGCACACGCTGGCTGCCATCGGCCATGCTCACCAACGCGGCGCGCAGCAGCGGGCCTTGGGCAAGGTCAAGGCTGCGCTGGGCTTCATCACACAGCGCCGCCAGTTCAGCGTCGGTGCCGGCCTGGCATTGCCACAACAGCGGTTCGCTGACATAGGCAGCATGGCTCTGCTGCCAGCCGCCAGCCTGCTGCACAAAGCGCAGGCGCAAAGCGTCGTGATGCTGGATCAACCGCGCCAGCGCGGCCTCCAACCGTGCAGCTTCAAGCACCTCGCCGGGCACCAGCAACAAGGATTGATTCCAGTGATGCCGCGACGGGATCGGCTGGTCGAAAAAACTGTGTTGGACGGGCGTCAGCATGACCTCGCCACTGACCGGGCCCTGGTCTATCACGCTGACCTGCTCGAAGCGCGCCACCAGAGCCAGGCTGCGGATGTTCTGGTACTGGAACAGGTCACGCGGGCTCAGGCGAATGCCGGCCTGACGGGCGCGGCTGACCACCTGGATAGAGATGATCGAATCGCCGCCCAGCTCGAAGAAGTTATCGTCCTGGCCGACCTGCTCAACGCCCAGCACGTCGCTCCAGATGGCAGCCAGGGCTGTTTGCAGGTCGCCTTGGGGGGCGACAAATGCCTGCTGCTGGGCCGCATCCGGCACTGGCAACGCCTTGCGGTCGAGCTTGCCGTTGGCGGTCACCGGCAGCTTGGGCAGCGCAATGAAATGCGTCGGCACCATGTATTCCGGCAAGCTGCTGAGCAACCATTCCTTGAGGCCCGTTGGCGCCTCGCCTGCGTGTACAAGATAGGCGACCAACTGCTTGCCGCCCTGTACCAGTACCACGGCTTCGCGCACGTGTGGATGCTGCATAAGGCGTGCTTCGATTTCGCCCAGCTCGATACGCAAGCCGCGCAACTTGACCTGATGATCGAGACGGCCGAGGTATTCGATTACCCCATCGGCACGTTGGCGCACGCGGTCACCGGTGCGATACAGGCGTTCGCCTGTCACAAAGGGGCTGGGTACAAAACGTTCGGCGGTGAGCGCCGGGCGCCGATGGTAACTGCGCGCCAGGCCGACGCCGCCCAGGTAGAGTTCGCCACTGACGCCGGCCGGCACCGGGTTGAGTTGCGCGTCCAGCACGTAGGTGCCGAGATTGGCGATGGGGCGGCCGATGGGCACGCTATCGGCGCCTTCGTCAATGCAGGTCCAGTGCGTGACGTCGATGGCCGCCTCGGTCGGGCCATAGAGGTTGTACAGCGCCGCAGCGGGCAACTTGGCGAACACTTGCTGTTGCGCGTCCAGGGGCAAGGCTTCGCCGCTGCACACAATGCGCGTGAGGCTTGCGCACGCCTGTACGCCCGGCTCATGGATAAACGCCTGCAACATCGACGGCACGAAGTGCAAGGTGGTGATGGCGTGTCGGCCAATGGTGTCAATCAGGCGCGTCGGTTCACGGTGTTCGCCAGGCGCTGCGACCACCAGGCGGGCGCCGGTCATCAGCGGCCAGAAGAACTCCCACACCGACACGTCAAAGCTGAACGGGGTTTTCTGCAACACCGCGTCATTGGCGCCCAGGCCATACGCCTGTTGCATCCAGCTCAAGCGGTTGACCAAGGCGCGATGGCTATTGCCGGCGCCTTTGGGCTTGCCGGTGGAGCCCGAGGTGTAGATCACGTAGGCCAGGTTGAGGGTATGCAAGGCCACGTTCGGTGAATCGCTGCTGTAGCCGTCGAGCCATAGCGCCGGCTGGTCCAGGGCAATTACCTGGATACCGGCGACGGGCAGCGACGCCAGCAGGCTTTGCTGGCTGAGCAGCAACTGAATGCCACTGTCTTCGATCATGTAGGCCAGGCGTTCCCGGGGGTACTCAGGGTCGAGGGGCACGTAGGCGCCACCGGCCTTGAGAATCGCCAGCAGGCCAACCACCATTTCGATGGAGCGCTCGATGCAGATACCTACCAGCACGTCGGGCCCTACGCCCTGCTCGCCCAGGGCATGGGCCAACTGGTTGGCGCGCGCATCCAGTTGGGCGTAGGTCAAGGTGGTGGTACCGAACACCAGTGCCGGTGCATCGGGACTGCGCCGTGCCTGGTCTTCGATCAGGTGATGAATCCCGCGCTCGGTCGGGTACGCCTCGGCGGTCTGGTTCCAGGTGTGGACCAGCCGTTGCTGTTCAGCCGCGTCAAGCATGGGCAATTCGCCAATGCGCTGTTCGCCATCGAGCACCATGGCTTGCAACAGACTGACCCAATGCCGGGCCATGCGCTCGATGGTGGGCGTATCGAACAAGTCATTGGCGTAGGTCAGCGCGGCATGCAGGGTGCCGGACTTTTCATAGGTGTCCAGGGTCAGGTCGAACTGGGTGGTGCGGCCTTGCCATTCCACCAGGGCCAATTCCAGCCCCGATGCAGTGCTGACCGAGGCGATGTCGGCGACTACCGGCTGATGGTTATACATCACCTGGAACAGCGGCGTGTGGCTCAGGCTGCGCTCGATTTTCAGCGCTTCCACCAGCCGTTCGAAGGGCAATTCCTGATGGGCCTGGGCGCCCAGGGCATGCTCCTTGATACCTTGCAGCAACTCGGCAACCCGGGTTTGCCCGGTCAGTTCGATGCGCAACACTTGGGTGTTGACGAAGAAACCGATCAGCCCCTCGACTTCGGTGCGATTGCGATTGGCAATCGGCACACCGACGCGAATGTCGCCCTGGCCGGTATAGCGGTGCAACAGCACATTGAAGACGCCGAGCAGCAGCATGAACAGAGTGACGTTATGTTTTTGCGCGCAACTGCGCAGTTGCGCGGCCAGCGCCGGCTCAATCGCGAAGTTATGCCGTGTGCCTTGGTAGCTGGGCATGGCCGGGCGCGGGTGGTCGGTGGGCAGCTCCAGGACCGGATGTTCATCGCCCAGGCGAGCCTGCCAATATTCCAGCTGGCGTGCCTGCTCGCCCGCCTCCAGCCAGCGGCGCTGCCACAGGGCGTAGTCACTGTACTGGATGGGCAGCGCCGGCAGTTGGGGCGCTTCGTTGCGCTCATGGGCGTCATAGCAGCGGATGAACTCGTCGATCAGCACATTCATCGACCAACCGTCGGAAACGATGTGGTGCAGGGTCAGCAGCAGCACGTGTTCCTGCTCGGCAAGCTTGAGCAGTTGCACACGCAGCAGCGGCCCATGCTCCAGGTCGAACGGCAACAGCGATTGACGGGTGGCGGCGGCGTTGACGGCCTGCTCCCGTGCATCAAAGGCCAGGGCCGTGAAGTCCAGGTGCTCGACGGTCACCGACGGCTCCACCGCCACCTGCGCCAGCCGCTCATCGGCCTGGCGTTGGAACACCGTGCGCAGGGTTTCGTGCCGCGCCACCAGGCTGGCGAACGCTTGCTGCAGCGCTGGCAGGCTCAGCGCGCCGCTCAAACGCACCGCGCCGGGCAAATTGTAGGCGCCGCTGGCCGGGTCCAACTGCCATAGAAACCACATGCGCTGCTGCGCGTAGGACAGCGCCTGGCGGTCCTCCACCTCCACCCCTGCCGGAATCGGAAACCTTGAAAAATCCACGCCTTCTTTCTGCAAGGCTTGCAGGAACAGTTGGCGCTTTTCCAGGGGCAGCCCGATAAACCGGCGAGCAAGTTTCAAGGAGTCTTCAGCATTCATTTCTTGGAATCCGGGGCAATAGGCGGGAAGCACAAAGGCACGTCGTCCCTATAAAACGAACCGGGCGGGGAAAAATTAGCGGGGGAATGGGGGGCGCCGCACAGGCTGTCATCGGGGGTTACATCAATCTCCGCGAAGCCGCACGAAGCTGAGCTAGCATTGACGAACACCACTTTTTGCAACTACATTTAGTTACACGCAGGGAACGCCGTGTCCAAGAATGAAAAGCTGCTCGCCAAACTGCTCAATGAGCACATGGCATTTACCTGGTCTGAGCTCGTCACGTTATTACGCCGATTGGGATACACACAGATTGAAGGGGCCGGAAGCCGGGTCAAGTTCGACATGGGCGACCCCAGTGCAATGATCACCCTGCACAAGCCTCACCCCGGCAACGAACTGAAACACTACATTCGGCGCCAGATCATCGAACAATTGAAATCAGGAGAACTGATTCAGTGAACAACCAACTGAAACACAAAGGCTACATCGGCTCCATCGAAGCCAGCCTCGAGGACAACTGCCTGTTTGGTAAAATCCTGTTCATCAAGGCATTGGTGAGCTATGAAGGCAAAACTGTGGCTGAACTGGACGCAGCCTTCCGTGGCGCGGTGGATGATTATCTCGCTACCTGCCAGAGCCTGGGGCACACGCCGGAGAAACCGTGCAAAGGTTCATTCAACGTACGCGTCGGGCATGACTTGCATTTGGCCGCTGCCCTGGCGGCAAACCGTAAGAAAGTGACATTGAATGATCTCACGCGTCAGGCGCTGAACGAATTTCTGCAGCATCACTACCCAGAGCCATGCCCGACGATTGGCTGACTATCCCAACCGCCGGTAACCCCCTACCGCCGAGCCCGCTACCACCGCCCCCGCCGCCAGCGCCACCCAAAACCCGCTGGTGGCGCCAAAGTGGTCGATCATCCACCCCGAACTGGCGGCGCCAATGGCCACGCCGATGCTCAGGCCGGTGATCAGCCAGGTCATGCCTTCGGTAAGGCGGCTGGCCGGGACGATCTGCTCCACCATGGCCATCGACACAATCAAGGTGGGCGCGAAGAACAGCCCGGAGATAAAGATTGCAGCGGCCAAGCCGGGAATATTGCTCACCAACAGCAAGGGCAAGGTGGTCAACGCCGTGGCTACGCCGCAGTACAGGAACTGGCGTGGCAACGGTGCCTTGAGTTTGAGGGCACCGAAGGCCAACCCCGCCAGGCACGAACCAATGGCATACACCGACAGCACGATACTCGCCGCCGCCGGCTGGCCTTGATGCTGGGCGAAGGCCACGCTGACCACATCCACCACGCCGACGATCACGCCCATGGCCAGCAGCAAAATCATCAGGATCAATACCGACGGCGACGCAATCAGCCAGCGACCGTGTGCTCCCTGATGCGCGTGTACCGGTGGCTCGGTTTGCCGTTGCAGCACAAAGGTGGTGACGCCCACCGCCAGCAACAACGCCGCCACCAGGGGCCCGGCTTCTGGGAACACCGCCACGCTCAACCCCACCGAAATGGGCGGGCCGATGATGAAGCACACCTCATCAAGTACCGACTCCAGGGCAAACGCGGTTTGCAGCCTGGGCTGGCCACGGTACAACTCGGTCCAGCGCGCTCGCACCATGGCCGACATATTGGGCATGCAGCCCGCCAGCGCGGCGAACAGAAACAGCGTCCAATTCGGCGCCTGCAACCGCGTACACAGCAGCAACATCAATAGCGCCCCGCCGCCGATCAGCGCGGCAATCGGCAGCACCCTGCCCTGGCCGTAGCGGTCCACCCAACGTGACACTTGTGGCGCGCAAATCGCCGTGGCCAGGGCAAACACCGCCGCCACCGAACCGGCCAGGCCATAGCCGCCATGCACCTGGGACAGCATGGTGATCAGGCCGATGCCGGTCATGGATATCGGCATGCGTGCCAGCATGCCAGCGAGCACAAAGGCCCGGGCACCGGGGGCTTGGAATAATTCAGCGTAGGGGTTTGCCATCCTGCTTGACCTCTTGCTCGACGCCCTGGGCTTGCTATCTGAAACCATCAGGGCAGAATACATACGGCGCGTATGTGGCAAATCATGCTTCGCATACGCAGCGTATGTCAATCACTTAGCCAAGAGACGCCCATGAGCCGAGCCCGAGCTGAAATGATCGAAGACACCCGCGCCCGCCTGATAGCGAGCGCGCGCCGGGCCTTCGCCACCCAAGGCTATGCCAATACCTCGATGGATGACTTCACTGCCCGCGCCGGCCTGACGCGCGGTGCGCTGTATCACCACTTTGGTGACAAAAAAGGGCTGCTGGCGGCGGTGGTCGCTCAACTCGACAGCGAGATGGACGCGCGCTTGCAACGCATCTCGGAGCAGGCCGTAGAGCCTTGGAGTGGTTTTTGCGAGCGCTGCCGGGCTTATCTGCGCATGGCCCAGGACCCGGAAATCCAGCGCATTGTATTGCAGGATGCACCGGCGGTACTGGGCGACACCGGCTCCCAACAACACTGCGTGGAGTCCTTGCGTCAATTGCTGGAGGCCCTGATGCAAGCGGGCCTGATGCCTACGGCACCCAGCCACGCACTGGCGCAGTTGATCAACGGCAGCCTGGTCAATACCGCGTTGTGGATTGCCCGGGATGAACACCCGGGCACACGACTGGAGGAAGGCTTGCAAGGCCTGGAGCTGCTCCTGCAGGGGCTGAGCCTCACACCAACCGTTTGATCTGCTTATGCCGCCACACCAGGCGGTAATAGGCGATCTGCAACACCAGCATCGCCAGGTAGGTCACCGGAAATGCCATCCACACTCCTTCCAATCCGAAGTGGGCGTTGAACAGATAGGCCATTGGCAGTTCTACGCCAAGCACGCAGAAGATCGAGATCGCCACCGGCATCAGCACCACGCCGCTGGCGCGCATGATGCCGCCGATCACCGCCTGGAAGCCGAATACCAGAATGCTCCAGAGCATGATGTGCAGCAGGTGTTCGGCCCGTACCCGTGCGCTGTCGTCGGTGATGAACAGGCCCAGCAACCAGTGGGACAGCCCATAGCCGAGCACGATCAAGCCACCGGTGAGGCACAGGTTGATCACAAGCCCCGTGCGCAGGATCGGCCCGATACGCTCCAGGCGCCCGGCGCCAATCGCCTGGGCGCCGAGGATCGAGGCGGTGATGGCAATCGACAGCGCCGGGAACTGCACATAGTTGACGATCTGCGTCACCGCGCCATAGGCCGCCGTGGCCTGGGAACCGTGGCCGTTGACCAGGGCCAGGATGACCAGCTCCGACAGCGATAGCACCACCATCTGCAAGCCCGTCGGCAGGCCGATGCGCAGGACTTTGCCGAGGACGACGCGGTCCAGGCGCAAGGCGGCAAGCAACTCGCGGTCTGGTGCCATCACGTGTTTTTTGTGGCGCAGGCGCAGGACCAGAAACAGCATCGCCAAAGCGTTACCTACCAGCCCCGCATACACCGCACTCTGGATGCCCATGGGCGGCAGGCCGATCCAGCCGCGAATCAGCGCAGGCGTCAGCAGCAAGCCCACCAGGGTCGAGACCATCAATGCCAGCAACGGCGAAATCGTGTCGCTGACCCCACGCAACAGTTGGGTATAGAGGATGAACACCAGCAGCAACGGCATGATCAACATCATCATCTGGGCGTAGCCCACGGCATCGTCGAGCACATCCACCGGCGTGCCCAACGCCTGCAATGCCGGGCGCGCAAACAGGCTGCCCAGCACGGCGGCCACCAGGCCCACCAACGCGCCCAGGGTCAGGGTGGCACCGGTAATCACCTTGACCATCCCGGTCTCCTGGGCGCCCCATGCCTGGCCGATCAACACCGAGGCGCCCGCCCCCAGGCCGATCACCAGGGCGATAAAGAAAAACACGATGGGAAACATCCCCGACACCGCGGCCAATGCCTGGGTGCCCAGCATCTGGCCAACGTAAATGCCGTTGAGGGTGCCGGAAAAGCTTTGCAGGAAATTGGACAGCACCATCGGTGCCAGGAACAACAGATAGATTTGCCACAGCGGGCGTTGCTGGGTGACGTCCATGAAGGTCTGAGCCCCTTGATTATTGGACTGGGAAGGCATTGCGCGACAGCCAGGCCAGGTAGGTGCGCACGTCCGTCGGCCAGTGCGCGATACTGTTCGAGAAGCCGTCCCTGTCCTGGGCAAACAGCGCACGCGAGGCGTCTTCAAAGCCCGGCAGATTGCCGCCAATCGCGCTCATGAAGCGATAGCTGGCCTCCTTGGCCTGGCGCAATTGATCAGCGCTGGCATGAGCCATACGCGCTTCATCCACCAACCGGCGCAAGGCAGCCGACGCACCACCACGCTGCTGGCCGAGCCACTCCCAATGACGTGGCAGCAATGTGACTTCCCGGGCGACGACGCCCAACTTCGGGCGGCCTACCGAGGGCGTTGCGGGTGGCTCGTCGTCGCTTTCGGCCTGGGGAGGGTGCGGCGCGTGACCTGCTGGCCACGGATAATCGACTTGAGTGCCCGTGGCGTCATCGAAGACCAGGAAGCTACCGGCGGGCAAAGCCTGGGCGACAAGGGACTCGGCCACATCGACATAGGTCCCCGCGGCGATGCATTGATGACCTGCGAACGCGGTGCAGAGGGAAAGGGTGTGCGTGGTCATCTTTTATTACCCGGATGTTATTTGTTTTACCCGGATAATATTAGGCTTAATTTGCCGACTTGCAAGGATCTTTTGCGGGCGCGATCTGCTTGTGGCACCTCGACCTAGGTGAACCTCTCTGGTCCCCCTGCTCCAGCAATCGCCGGACCTGCATCGATGGAAGCAAAACAGCGGACGCAGATTGATATCTCCCTCAATGCACTCACCGGTAGTGAGATGAGCGCCGGGGAAACCATC
This sequence comes from Pseudomonas sp. NBRC 111138, assembly GCF_001320835.1. Classification (NCBI taxonomy): domain Bacteria; kingdom Pseudomonadati; phylum Pseudomonadota; class Gammaproteobacteria; order Pseudomonadales; family Pseudomonadaceae; genus Pseudomonas; species Pseudomonas sp. NBRC 111138. The sequence goes on from NZ_BCBO01000052.1 coordinate 63,107, forward strand.
TTTGAATATCCCAATTGTCATTCCCTTACTTGCGAATGCATAAGAATGTAGAGCGTAAAGAATCAATACCTCGCAATCATGTAGGAGATTTTTCTTTTCTTTGACAGGTACTTCCCGTTCGCGGTTAAGCATCTTGTAGTTAATCGGAGGAATAGGAAAAGTACGCCATGCGCCACTACCGGCGAACGATCAGACAAGGAACGAGTATGGCGATTGATATGTTTGCGAAGCGTCTCGTTAATTCAGCGCACTTTCTTGATCTGCAGCCACTTTCCCGAGGTTCGGCACTATGAGTGGAAAGCCCGCCGCCCGCGTTACTGACCCTACGACATGTCCAATTCCGGGACATGGTGTCGCCTCCATCATCGAAGGTTCTCCTGACGTCTTCTTCGATGGTTTGCCCGCAGCGCGCCAAGGTGATCTATCTGCTTGCGGGAGCCCGATCAGTTCGGCCGTATCATCGACAGTTTTTATCAATGGAAAACCTGCCGCAACGCTCGGCAGTGTGGGTGAACATGGCAACGTGATCATCGGTGGATCGGGAACGGTGATCATAGGCGATCAATTCACACCGCCCCCACTCAGCCCCATGGTGCCATTGAGCAGTTCCAATACCCATTACTCTGGACGCTTTCAACTCATAGATCAGGAAACCGGAAAACCTATCGTTGGCCGCAAGGTAAAGGTTTGGTCGAGTGCCGGTTGGAACGCGCTCGACACCACGAATAGCGAAGGCATGACATCGTGGATTAGCCATGCTGCGTCAGAGTCTATCCATATTGACTTGGTGCAGGAAGGCGAAGAATGAATGGGCAACCCAGCCTTTCTCAGGGGGGCATGAGCCCAGACGGAAAGATTAACCCTGTGGGTATTCTGAAACCGAAGCTCGATCCCCAAGACAAGAACGTACTGTGCTCGGCAATTTGCTATTGCAGCGGCACGCCCAACATCAGCCAAGATGGCAAGCATCTCAAACAGGCCTGCGTGGCCCAGCGCCTTGGGGAGCTTGACGAGATTCTTCAGAGGCGCAGTCCGTATAAGCCCGAAGTCAGTTACGACATGACCAAGCGACCACCACGGCCAATCCTCGACAGCCAAACGGGGAATGGCCCTCATGGCTGGATACCGGGCTGGATCAACAAATATTGGAATGACGACCCAGAGCATCCACCGTTCAAACCCGGGAAAGGGATGATTCGCCGGCCCGATGTGGTGATCGTCAAGGACGCCAGCAAGCCGCCAACTCAGGACAACATCAAGCAAGTGGTGGAGATGAAGTTTCCACCTGACCCACCGAAAGTGGAGCAGGCGCAGGATTATGCGAACATTGCTGGCAACAAAAACAGGGTTGTTGAGATGACATCTACCGAATGCGACTGTAGCCAGCAAAGTCAGCAGTCCAATGTGCCAGTGGAGCAGCTCGGGTGGGCCGCAGCCATCGCAGGGGGGATGATGTTTATCCTGACGCGTGGCCGCTCCCCTCGACCAATGACCCCCGCTTACTAATTCGGAGGAATGCCAATGGAACCGGAATTCAATGTGGCCGAAGAACTTGCCAAGCAACCACATCTGCTGGAAATACCCGGCCACTTGCTCATGAAGTGCGGACGCCAGAACTATATCGGCGCAGTGCTCTGCCTGCGCGGGACGCTTTATTTCAAGGATGCACACACACGTTTGGTACGGGAGGCACTGTGCCAGTGCTTTGACGACTTCAAGCGCTTGGCTGAGCCCTACCTCACTTGGGTCTGGCGCGAAGAGCCTCCTCAGGGTAAACCACTTTCAGCTTATGCCGAGGCAAAGCCATTACGCGACATGATGGAAGTAATGGATGAGGATGACCTTCTCAGCTTCTACTACCTCAGTGGCAAACAATCAAATGACGCCAGCGCTTGGCTCTTCAATGTGTTTGGTACGCGAGGATGGAAGGCAAAGATGGGGGATGAAATAAGCACTCTGGAGTTCTCAGTACCGCTTCTGTACCAAGAGCAAAACCCACTCAGCTTCCTGCGTTTGTACCTTGACTCAGCACGCCGATTGGCTCCAGAACAGGGTTACGCGGGACATGCCTTCAACCTTTCCGTCACCAACCGGGACGGCAACGAACCTACTGAAGCCTTTATGGCGGCACGCATGCCTGGTTTGGATGTGGGAACAGCCGGTCTACTGGCTAATATCCCCGAGTTCAAACCTACAAAAATCAAGACGGTCAGTTGGCTGACCTTGCTCGACCAAACTCGCCTGGAGTTGGTTGGCGGCCTGGAAGGATTACGTACGCAGCTACCCTCCAGCCATTTTGCATTCTATGACTACGGTAGCGGCGTAGTGATCCAGGCCGGCGCATACCCCTACCTTGGTGGTGATGCCGAGGATCCGAAGCCGGCCACCTACGTAATACTGAACCATGTACTCAAGGGCATTCGCTACGAGACGGTGGGTTCATTGCACGGCGGCTCTCATGACGGCGAGTTGCGGCTGGTGGACTGGTCGGCTGACCAGTGGCTCAAGCGCTTGGATGTGGATACAGGCGACATCCCCAGCTGGCATGCCAAGTTACTTCGCGACGAACCCTGCCTGGATGCTACAAATACTCTGCCAGGGCGCTTATAGACGCGGCGTAATTCTCGGAGCCCACCTGCTCGACCGCCAACTGACAGAGGCGATGGCCTCACCGGAATCTGCTTAACGCGCGACCACCACGACCAATTCTTCGCGGGTGCGACTGATGTGTGCACCAGCCTTGAGCAATTCGTCGACAGCCTGTACACCGCCCTCCTCGCTGATGCCTCGGCACGCCGGCAAATGCAGGACCACTTGCAATCCGGCTTTGAGCAACTGCAACGCAGTGGTCTTGACGCAATAGTCCAGCGCCAGCCCGCCCACAATCACGCGGGCCACGCCGTGGGCCTTGAGGTACTCGATGACGCCGGTGGACAGTTTGTCGTGCAGGTCGTGGTAACAGGCGCCGTAGGGGTGCAGGTCGGGCTCGACACCTTTCCAGATGAAGTAGTCGTAGTCATAGGGCGTGGGCAACTCATCGAGCAGGGTGAACCCTTCGGTACCCGGCACACAGTGGCTGACCCAGGTCACATCGGCATGGGCCAGGCCGGTGGGTTGCAGCATCTCGCTGTGCTGCGCAACCACCCAGGGTGCGTGGGGGGTGTGGGCGTCCTTGCTGCCGATGCGGTGGCCGGCGAGACTGGCCATGTAATTGAGTTCGGCACCAATGCCGTCGCCACCGGCCACTGGCAACTCGTTGGGACACAAGGGCGTGAAGCTCTTCTGGGCGTCGACGTCAAATGAAGCGATGGCGGCTTTCGAAAGGCTCATGGTCGTTCTCGGGTGGTCTGCACGTACGACCGCCTCCGGGCGAGCGTAGAAATCTTGAAGTATGGGACAGTTTACTGCGGGGATCGATGCGTTGCTGACTTACCCTATTCTCAAGCACGCTGAAGTTCAAAGGTGGGAGCTGGCTCGCCTGCAATGACGGGAGTGAATCCACCAACGCTATCGCAGGCAAGCCAGCTCCCACAGTTGGGTCAGCGTTAACTGCTAGTTCAGCCAATTGCCGCCATCAACGTTATAGGTCTGGGCCACCACATAGTCGGCGTCCGTCGACGCCAGGAAGATCGCCATGCCAGCCAGGTCTTCAGCTGTGCCCATCCGCCCAAACGGCACCTCATCCCCTACGCGCTTTTTCTTCTCGCCAGGCGCCAGCCCTTCATGCCTGGCGAACAGCGCATCCACCCCATCCCAATGCTCGCCGTCCACCACACCGGGGGCGATGGCATTGACGTTGATGCCCTGCTTGATCAGGTTCAAGCCCGCCGATTGCGTCAGGCTGATCACCGCCGCCTTGGTCGCGCAATAGACCGCCACCAACGGCTCGCCCCGCCGCCCGGCCTGGCTGGCCATGTTGATGATCTTGCCGCCATGCCCTTGGTTGATCATCTGTCGGGCTGCGGCCTGCAGGGTGAACAGGGTGCCGGCGACGTTGATCGAGAACAGTCGTTCAAAGCTGTCGCGGGTGATGTCGACGATGGGCGCCAGGTCGAACAGTGCGGCGTTGTTGATCAGGATATCGAGCTTGCCGGCGTGGCTCACCACCGTGGCGATCGCCGCGTCGATGGAGGCTTGGTCGGTGACATCCATCGACACCGCGTAAGCCTTGGGCCCCAGTTCGGCGGCGGTGGCCTGGGCCTGCTGCAGGTTGATGTCGGCGATGGCCACGGTGGCGCCTTCAGCGATGTAGGCCTGGGCGAACGCACGGCCAATGCCTCGCGCCGATCCAGTGATCAGCGCGCTTTTGCCTTCGAGTCGTTTCATGGGGGGTCCTGTAAAGGTTATTGCCGGTAGCCGGTGAACACCGCCGAGAACAGCTTGCCGACCTTTGTTGTGGAGCCTCGATTACAGCAGCTTGACCTGCCGCCTCACAAACGGCTGGCGAATGCGAGGCTGATACTTTTTTAACCTGAGGCACAGGATCAAAAAAGTATCAGCCTCAGGCGAAACCAGGGCTAGCGCAGCGATTGCCAGTGCGGGTATTTTGGGAAAATTGCACCGCCACAAGAGGCAGCACCATGCCCGTCAGCCCCGCCACCCTGTTCGAGCATCGCCCTGCCGAGCTTGAGGTGATCCTGACCGAACCGGAACATGGTTTTCGCTGGTTCGAACATGACTATCCCTATGAACTGGCACGCTGGAACCACCACCCTGAATTCGAAATCCACCTGATCCGCCAAGGCAGCGGCAAGCTGGTGGCGGGCGACTATATCGGTGCATTCAGCGCCGGGCACGTCGCGCTGATCGGCCCTGGCCTGCCCCACGACTGGATCGGTGACCTGGCCCCGGGCGAATACCTGCACGGGCGTGATGTGGTGCTGCAATTCGACGGCGCCGCCCTGCTCGCTCTGCGCACCACCCTGCCTGAGCTCGGTGATTTACAGTCACTGTTTGCACGGGCGCGACGGGGCATCGAATTCACCGGCGAGACCGCAACGAGCGCGGCACGGCTGATGGAGGCCATCGGCTGCGCCCATGGGCTGCAACGCCTGGCCCTGTTCCTGCAATTGCTCGACACCCTGAAGAACGCACCGCCTGCACAGGCCAATACCCTGGCCAGCCCGTGCTATGCACCGACGCTGGATGCGCGCAGCGCCGAACGTATCAACAAGGCGCTTGACTACCTGATGCGGGAACTGACCGGCGATGTACGCCTGTCGGACATCGCCCGGCAACTGGACATGAGCGAACCCGGCTTTTCGCGGTTTTTCAAGCGCAACACCGGCCACGGCTTTATCGACCTGATGCGCAAGTTCCGCGTGCAGCGTGCCTGCCGCTTGCTGTTGCACAGCCAAATGTCAGTGGCGGACATCTGCTTTGAGGTGGGCTACGCCAACCTGTCGAATTTCAATCGCCACTTTCGTATCGAAATGCACCAGACGCCGAGTGAGTACCGGCGGCAGGCCGCACTTCAATTATTCACCCCGGTTACCCATCACCCGCCGCCTTACTCGCCCGCCCCTTGAGCCAGTGCCTGCTGTGCCAGACGGGCAACCTGCAACTCAATCATGGCACGCTCGCGCTCCTGGTCTTCCAGAAACCAGGCGGCAGACAACCCGGCATGAGCCACCACCCATTGCAACAACCGCGGACGTGAGAGGCCGGCCGCCAGGGCGATAACCCCAACCTGGCGGCGGAAACGCAGTGGATCGCTACTGGTCGGCAAGTCCGGATTGCAGATCAGATTAGCGTAATCGTAACCGCGCTCGCCCATCACCCGCTTTGGATCGATCGCCAGCCAGCCACGAGGGCCAAAGTCGAGGATATTGTCTTGATGGCAATCACCGTGCAGTACCACAACCTCCTGTTGCGCAGCCAGCAATGTCCGGGCCGTCGCCGCGCAGTCGCGTAAGGCACCGCCCTCCTGTTCGGCGGCGTGCCACAAGGATCTGAACCACTCATCCAGCCCAACCAACCCTTCGGGCGGCGACACACGAGGCGCATGCAGCCGGGCCAGGGTTGCGCAGGCGATCTGGCTGGCTTCGTCGTCCTGACCATTGAGGGCCATGCGCATCAAGGAACCTGGGCCCGTGGCGCGTTCCATTAACACTGCAGTGTGGTCATGGGCGAACACCCGTGCCGCGCCGTCACCGGCCCACCAACTCAGCAGGCGGCCGCCGAGTTTTTCCTCAGGGGTATGAGCAATTTTCAACATCGCCGGCACGCCCTTCCAGCGGACCGGCAACAGGTGGCTGCCGGGTGTGACGATAGGCTCTCCATCGGCACTCAGCTCCCAGGCACGCAGGTAGTGTTCGAACATCAGATTCCTCCACAGGGGGGACGCATCAGGATGACAGAAATCCCACTGCTTTCCTGACCAAAGCGTCGGCTAATTGCTCTTTTTTCTAGATAGTTCAAGCCATTGACCCAAGTTGGTACAACCTGTGCAAACGTTTGCGGAACGAACTTGACCGCCAAGTTCATTCCTCCCCGTCTAATCGGGTTTAAACCGCGTAAGAATAAGGACTTTCAATGCACCCCACCTCAAAGCCTCGTGCTGGTCTTGGCGTTTCGTTGCTACTGGCCGCCGTTACGGGAGTACTCAGTGCACCCATTTTGGCGCAGGAAAAGCCCGTGGATGACTCAGCACAGGGCGAAACCCTCAGCGCTGAAGCCACCCCCCCGGCGAAAAAAGGCGTGTATCTGTCCGAGTGGTTTAACCAGGACCTCACGCTGATTGGCAGCAAAGACATCAGTTTCGGCCCCAAGCCTCAAGATGACGTCTACCTGGAATACGAGTACTTCGGGCGCAAGGGCCCCTTTGAGTTGTACGGCTATATCGATGTGCCGAAGATCCTCACCATCGGTAACAGTAATGACAAAGGTGTGTGGGACCATGGCTCGCCGGTGTTCATGGAGCATGAACCGCGGATCTCCATCGACTACCTCGCAGGACGCAGCCTGGCAATTGGCCCATTCAAGGAATGGTATGTGGCCTTTGACTGGATCTACGACCACGGCAGCCGCAAGGAAAACCGCGCCAACACTCTGTACAGCGGCCTGGGCACCGATATCGACACCCACTCGCGAGTCAACCTGTCGGCCAATTTCTACGGGCGCTACCAGTGGGAAAACTACGGTGCCAGCAATGAGTACTCCTGGGACGGCTACCGAGCGCAGATGAAGTACATCGTGCCCATCGGCAAGTTCGACAACGGCGCCTCGCTGACCTACATCGGTTTCACCAACTACGATTTCGGCTCGGACCTGCACAAGGACAACCCGGCGCGCACCGCCAACTCCCTGGTGGCCACCAACGTATTGCTGTACTCGTTTACCCACCTGCGCTTTACCCTGGTCGGCCGTTACTTTCACAACGGCGGCAACTGGGAGGATGGCAGCGAGTTGAATTTCGGCGAAGGCAACTTCCGCGCACGCTCAGACGGCTGGGGTTACTACGCTGGCGTGGGCTATCAATTCTGATCAAGGAGCTGTAGATGAACGCATTGACCCGTGTCTCGCTGGCCGTCGGCCTGGCCCTATTGCCTCACGTGGTGCTGGCGGATAACCCGCCAACGATCAAACCCAAGGTGATGCTGATCACCATGTTCGCCCCCGAGGCGCAAACCTGGGTCGACCGCCTCGAGCTTAAACAAGAGGTACGCGTTCCGGGCTTGTCCGCCGAATATCCCGTGATTCGCTGCAACACCCAAGACGTGTGCCTGCTGGTGACCGGCATGGGCCAGACCAACGCTGCCGCGTCTACCCTGGCCCTGGCCTTGTCGCCTAAGTTCGACCTGCGCCAGAGTTACTTCCTGATCGCCGGAATCGCCGGTATCAGCCCCAAGCACGGCACCATCGGCACCGCCGCCTGGGCTCATTACCTGGTTGAGTTCGGCACGCAGTGGGAGCTGGATTCACGGGATGCACCCAAGGACTGGCCGACGGGCTATATCGGGATCAACACCAAGGGCCCCAACGAAAAACCACCGTTGGACTACAAGACCGAAGTGTTTGAGCTCAACCAAAAGCTGCAAGCCAAGGCGTTTGCCTTGTCGCACAAGGTGGAGCTGACAGAAAGCACAGAGTCCGCCGCTTGGCGCAAACACTACCCCGCCGCCCCGGCCAACCAGCCGCCGCAAGTCACCCGCTGCGACACCCTGGCGGGCAACACCTGGTTTTCCGGTACCCGGTTGAGCGAACGTGCCGAAGTCTGGACCAAGTTGCTCACCGACAACAAAGGCGAATACTGCACCACCCAACAGGAAGACAACTCCACCTACGAAGCGCTGCTGCGCGCCAGCCGCGAAGGCTTGGTGGATATCCAGCGTCTGGCCGTGGTGCGCGCAGGTTCCGACTTTGACCGGCCTTACCCTGGCTACAGCGAAGTGGACAACCTGCTCAAGTATGCGGACCAGGGTGGGTTTGTACCGGCGCTGGAAAACCTGTACCGCACGGGCAACCCGTTGGTCCAAGCGATTGTGAAGAACTGGTCGGCGTGGGAAAAAGGCGTTCCCGAAGCCGAATAAAGATCAACACTGTGGGAGCGGGCTTGCTGTGGCGAGCAAGCTTGCTTGCGCTGGGGTGCGTAGCGCCCCCAAAAAAGCCGGCTCCAGCTGCGCTATCGAGCGGGAGCAAGCTCCCTCGCCACAGCAAGCCCGCTCCCACATTTCTATCCATCAGGGCAGGAAGATGATTTTGTCTGGGCTGCCGTTGTTCACTTCTGCATAGCACTGAACACCCTCCGCCAACGCCACTTCACGCAACCCTGTAGGCAGCGGCAACAGTCCTTCATCAAAGAAGCGCCCAAACGCCTCCAGCATCACCGCGCATTGTTCGCAGCTATAGAGCAAAGAGTTGATCCCAACCACCGACCCGCCCTTACGGTACAGCGCCAGGGCCGGTAACTGCACATGGCCGTCAACGGGTGCGGCGATGATGGCGATGCGGCCGAACGGTGCCAGCCCCGCCACCGCGGCAGGCAGCCAGAAACCGGTAGTGTCAAAGATCACGTCGGCGCCGCCCTTGAACACGGCCTGCACTTGCGCGCCCAATTCCTCCGGCTTGCCCAAGGCAATCGCCTCCAGCCCTTGGGCCTGCAACATCTCGAGCTGATCGGCCTTGCGCACGGCCGCCAATACCTGCGCACCGCGTATCTTCGCCAGCGCCAACGCCGCACTGCCGACCGCGCCGTTGGCGCCGACCACCAGCAAGCGCGTGCCCTTGCCAACGCCGCTGCGCTCCAGGGCATCCCAGGCGGTGGTATAGGGCACACCGAGGCTGGCCGCCTGGGCAAAGCTCAAGTGCGTAGGTTTGTACGCCACGCCCTTGGCTGACACGCGCAGGTATTGGGCATGGGAACCGTCAGCGAAAAAACCCAGGTCACGACCGGTGCCCCAGACCTCCTGGCCGAGCAATGCCTGCGGGCCTTCCACCACCACGCCTGCGAAGTCACGCCCAGGGATGCGTGGCAGCGTGGTGTAGGGGAAACGGCCAAGCACGTTTTTGACGTCGCTGGGGTTCAGGCCCGCCGCGTTGACCTTGACCAGCACTTCGCCGGCAGACGGTACCGGCATGGGCACCTCCACCAGGCGCAGGTGGGCGAGGTCGCCGGTGTCGGTAAATTGCAGTGCGTTCATAGAGGGCATCCGTGGAAGGAAAAAGGGATCAGGACAACCAACCACTGACCAACTGCCGCGCCATGGGCCAGAGCTTTTCGCCGAGCAGCATGCCCATCAGGCCGACCAGTGCGATAGCGGGCGGTGCAGGCGAGCGGAAGTCCAGCGCGCCGTAGATCACGCCGACAAACAGGCCGATGGCCAAGGAAATCAAATAGCTCATGAACGCTGCGCCCGGTTGATTGATGGGCTCAGTCTAGTGCGCGTCTACCGTGGGTATCGGCCAAGTGCTTCAGGATTTCGGCCAACCCCTGTACTGCGACGGCGATACTCCCAGTTCACGTCGGAACATGTCACTGAAGCTACTGGGCGAATAGCCCAGGGTGCGCGCTATGCCGCTCACCGAATGGCCCTGGATCAACTCCGCCGCCGCCGTAGCCAACTGCACCTGACGGCGCCACTGGGCAAACCCCATGCCCAGGTGCTGCTGGAACAACCGCGCCAGGGTGCGCACGCTGGCGCCCGCGGCCTCGGCGTGCTGCTCGAACGGGATGTCCAGGGAGGGCGACGTCATGACGGCCTGGCACGCATTGATCAGCCGACGATCAGCCGCCACCGGCATGGCGATGCGAATAGGCGAGCGCCGTGCGCGTTGCAACTCCAACAGGGCCAGGCCTACGACAGCCTCGTAATAGGCCGCATCGCCGTGATCGCCCTGCTCCACCAATGTCACGATCAACTCACGCAACAAGCGGCCCACTTCTATGACCTGCACCTGGCTGTCCAGCGTCGCTGCCAACGCCGGGCGCAGGTAGATATTGCGCATCTGCAAATCGGAGACCACGCGAATCCCGTGCTCCACCCCCGGCGGCAACCACACCGCACGCTGGGGCGGCACCACCAGCGCTTCGCGGGGCGTCTCGACCCACATCACACCGCTCATCGCGTAGAGCAACTGGCCCCAATCGTGACTGTGCGGCTCTACGTACAACCCACGCGGGTAGGTACGCGCCAACGGCTGCACGGGAACGGCGAGATCACTGAGGTCGGGGGGCGCTGCCAGGGCCATGGCGGGTACACATCAATCGGGTCGGGTGACCATGGTAAAGACTGGTCGCCGGCAAACGAACTGTTTTTACTCATCCTGCAGGCACCGGGTGGCCGGGCCTGCAGGTCAATCCTGTCAACCGTGGGCTGACTTGGCGCATTCGCAACCCGTCGCCGCCGCGCAGGGTTCACCATGAGCATGGTGCTCGGCACAGCCCTGGCAGCAATAGCCCTTGCCGTCTTTCATTATTGCGTCAGCGCCCAATACACATTTGCAGTGAGGGCAAGCACAGGTTTGATCTGGCATGGTCAGACTCCTTTTTCATGGTCGTCCGATGCGGCGAGCGCCGCACCTTAAGCAGTGACCCTGGGCAAGCAAGCATGGTTCAGCGCCGTCAGTCGGCCCGGCGGCTATTACTGCGGTACATGCACACCAACGCCAGGGCAAGCAATAGCATGGCGAGGATACGGCTGCCCGACAGCTCGATCGCCGGGTTGCCCAGCCAGCCAAAGTTGTCGATCAGCATGCCCATGCCCAGTTGCCCGACAATCACCGCCACCGTGGCGACGGCTGTGCCGACCACAGGCACCGCGCCGACCATCACCATCATGTACACCACGCCAAACAGGGCACCGGTCAATTGCCACTTTGGCACCTCCAGCAGGCTGACGGCCTGGGCCGGTTCGAAGAAAAATATCAACAGCGCCGTGGTCAGCGCGCCCACCGCGAAGGTCAACAGACTGCTGCGCAATACCCCCACCGTCTGGCCCAGACGCCCATTGATAGCGGCCTGCACACTCAGCACCGCCCCCGCTGCAATCACCACCACCAACAACATAAACAGATTCATCGTCTTAACCTCGTGCAATCAGAACCAGAGCCGCCACAATCAACGCCAACGCGATCCAGCGCTCGCCATTGACCCGTTTGCGCGCCGTGCCGAACCAGCCGAAGTGGTCGATCAACACACTCTTGCCCACTTGGCCCGAGAGGATCGCGATCATGGTCATCGCGATGCCGATGTGCGGTGTGGCCAGGGTCAATACCACCACGTACATCGGCCCCAGAAACCCGCCGATCAGCTGCCAGCGTGGCAGTTGCGTGAATGCTGGACCCTTTTGCGGGCCGCTGAACAGCAGCAGTAAAAACAGAATCGCCGTGCCAACGCCAAAGATGCTCAACGTCGCCCACAAATGCCCGACCTGCGCGCCCAATGGCCCGAGCAACCCGGCCTCCACCGACAGGCCCATGCCCGCCAGAATCACCAACGGCAACAGCAGCAGCCGTAGAAGGTTATTGCTCGGCCTGGCCTGCGCCAGGCCTTCGGTAGAACGTGCCTGCATACATCACCCGTGTATCAAGAAAGGAAAAACATGGCGCGCATTATCCGGTGGCCGTACTGTGCGATAAATGGGAGTATGCGGACAACACCTTTGCGCAAAACGCACAGCCTGGAGAGACGATGCAGGGCTTGAATGAACTGAGTTTCAAGGCGCTACGCCTGTTTGTGGCCGTGCTGGACCAGGGCAGCTTTTCCGAAGTGGCCCGCCGCGAAAGCCTGGCGCCCTCCTCCATTTCGCGGCAGATTCAACTGATGGAACAGGCCGTCGGCCAGCAATTGCTCTACCGCCATACGCGTGCCGTCAGCCCCACCGAAGCTGGCCGCCTGCTGGGCCGTCACGCACGCTTGCTACTCGAGCAGTTGGAGACGGCTAACCAGGCCCTGCAGGAGCAAGACAGCGAACCCAGCGGCCTGGTGCGCATCAACGCGCCCATGGCGTTCGGCCAGCGTCACCTTTCACCCTGGCTGGGAGGGCTGTGCCGGCGCTACCCGAAGCTGCAACTGGATATCCAGCAGACCGACACCTTCGTCGACCCGCTGCAAGACGGCACCGACCTGCTGTTTCGTATCGGCGTGCTCAATGACTCGGGCATGCAGGCGCGCATCTTCGCGCCGCAACGCTTTCGCATCGCCGCCAGCCCCGCCTACCTGGCCCAGCATGGCACGCCGCGCCACCCCGACGAACTGGCCCACCACCACTGCCTGGCCTACAAAGGCATCACCGGTCAGCAGCGCTGGTTCTTCCGCCGCGGCCAAGGCGATTGGACCCCCTACAGCGTCAGCGGCCCCATCACTGGCAACCACGCCGACACACTCACCCACGCCGCCGAACAAGGCCTGGGCCTGGTGGTGTTTCCGTCCTGGCTGATTGGCGAAAGCCTGCGCGCCGGCACCTTGCAGGCGGTGCTGAGTGAGTATGAGGTCGCGACAACCCTGGAGCCCCAACAGATCGCCGCGTTGTGGCCGGGCAGCCGCAGGCTCTCATTGAAGGTGCGCACGGTGATCGACTATTTCGTGGAGTGTTTTGGGACGGTGCCGTATTGGGATCGGTGAGTGTGACCGCCCCCTGATGGAGCGCAAACTGTTCGAAGGCGGTGTTGAGAAAACGAGCACATGACTCAACCCTGGCTCAGAACACCCACTGCCCGATCAACCACGCATTCGCCCCACTGATCACCGCGAACAAAAACCACGCCAGCAGCCGCGTGGGCAACCGGTTGACGAACGGCCCCATCAATTGCTTGTCGCCGGTCATGCGGATCAACGGGTACAACGCAAAGGGCAATTGCAGGCTCAGGACCACCTGGCTGAGAATCAGCAGCTTGCCGATAGCATCGTCACCCATCAGCCATACCCCGAGAAACGCCGGGATCAGCGCCAGCCCACGGGTAATCAGGCGGCGCTGCCAGCAGGGTATGCGCAGGTTGAGGTAACCCTCCATGATCACTTGGCCGGCAATGGTGCCGGTAAAGGTCGAACTCTGGCCCGAAGCCAGCAAGGCGATACCGAACAGAATGCTGGCGAAAGCACCGCCGACCAAGGGATCGAGCAGGTGATAGGCGTCCTGGATCTCCACCACATCGGTATGGCCGGTCTTGTAGAAGGCTGCAGCCGCCAGCACCAGGATGGCGGCGTTGACCAACAGCGCCAAGGCCAGGGAGCCGATGGTGTCGATACGCGCCAGCTTGACCGCGTCCTGTTTGCTCGCCAGGTCCTTGCCGATCAGGCGGGTCTGCACGATGGAGGTGTGCAGGTAGAGGTTATGGGGCATGACCGTCGCGCCGAGAATACCGATGGCCAAGTACAACGGCGCCGCATCGCTGATAGCCGACAGTGACGGAGTGAAGCCACTGAGCACGTCGGGCCAGTAGGGTTTGATCAGCACCAGTTCGATGAAAAAGCACACGCCGATGGTGGCGACCAGCGCCAGCATGATCGCTTCCAGGCGGCGAAAACCACGATTTTGCAGGGCCAGGATCAACAGCGTATCGAAAGCAGTGATGACAATACCAGTGGTCAGCGACACGCCCAGCAACAGGTGAAACGCCAGGGCGCAGCCGAGCACTTCGGCAAGGTCTGTGGCGATGATGGAGATTTCCGCCAACACCCACTGGGTACGAGCAGAGCGCTGGCTGTAGCGCTCACGGCACAGTTGCGCCAGGTCCTTGCCAGTTGCGATACCCAGCCGTGAACACAGGCACTGCACCGCCATCCCCGCCAGGCTGGCCAGCAGCACCACAAACAACAGGCTGTAGCCGTAGCGTGAACCGGCTTCAATGGCCGTTGCCCAGTTGCCGGGGTCCATGTAGCCGATGGAGATCAACAGGCCGGGGCCAGCGAACATCAGCACCCGTTTAAAAAACGAGGCCTTGGGATCAACAGCGACAGAGCCGGCCACTTCCGGCGGGCAGAACGGGGCGGTAGCGATTTTCGGCAGGCTGAATTTCACGCGGTATTCCAGGCAAATACACAAGACTTGGGCAGCAGCTTATCAGTCGGACGCGACCGTGCGCATCACCGTGTCTCGCGGCAGGTCAAACGCTTCCACCACTTGCACCACCAGCTCCAGTTCCTGGTTAAGCGCCTCGCGCTCCATGCGCTGGCGAATCACGCCGATCACCAGTACCGCCAGGGTGGTGATCGAATATGCCGGGCCGGAAAACGCTCGCACCCCGCTGACCAGCAACATCGCCGCAGCCAGCGCCTGGCCCACCACCGGAATCGCCGTGGCCGCACCACGCCGCAGGATAAACCCGGTCAGCCCGGCCAACGCCGTGCCGCTCAAGGCGGTGGTGGCCGAACGCCCCAGATCGAAACGGTTGAACAGCCCCTGCTCTTTCTGTGCAGCCGCCTTTAGCTCGGCCTCGAACGCCTGGCGATCAGCGCGACTGAGTTTGTCCTTATATTGCTCGATCAGTGTTTCTGCGACCTGCCCTTCGATCTCTGCCAGCGCCACGTGTTCAAGTGGTTGGTCGAACTTGATGCCCAGGCGTTGCGCCACATCTTCGGCAATCTGGCGATAGCCCACGCCATGGCCACGGGCCAGGTTCATAAAGCTATCACCGCCCATGCGCTGCAATTCGATGGCCAGTTTCAACGGCTCGCGCACACTGGCATCAATCGCGGCACTGCGCTTTTGCGCCATCAGTTCAGCAAGAAACTTCAGCTCCTCCGGCCGCGCTTGCACCAATGCCGGGCACAGGTCCACGTCCGCTTCGGCAAAACGCACTTCACTGCTGCGCGAGTCCACACGGATCATGCCGCGCCGCTCCTGCAGCAAATCGGTGTACTGCACCACCGTCTTCAACTGCGGCCAATAGGCGGCATGATCGAAGCTGGCCAGGTGCACATTGGTGACCTTGGACTTGAGCGCGGGCGTTACGTCAATCGCATAGCGGCCAATGCAACGCTCGGTGTCGGGTTTCATGGCCAGCGCCCAGTCCTTGCTGGAGTGGCAGTTGATCAACCGCCCCTTGAGCGGCGCCGACACATCGTCCCAGGGGCTCGATGTACAAATCGCCCCGCCCATCAACAACAGGTTATCGAGCGGCAGTTCGCGAGCAATCTCGGGGCTGGCCAGCAAGCTCTTGACCAGGATACGCGCGCCCAGGGAGTGGCCGATCAGGTTGATACGCCGTACCGGCAGCGACTGGTCGTGCAGGTAGCCGGCCAGCTCTGGCAATAACGTCTTGGCCACTTCATCGACCCGTGCCTCGACACTTTTGTAATGGTCGAGAAAATAGGCAATGGCCTTGCCCACGCCCACCGTCGCCGCGCCCAGGCCGCCACCGCCGAGCAGCGAGGCGAGCACGTCCTTGAACGGTGCAAACAGGTTTTCCAGAAAATGCCCCGCCGGCCAGAACAACATCAGGTTGGTCGACCCTTCGATACCGGCCAGTTGCTCCTTGAAACTACCCAGTTGCTGACGGTTGAAGAAGGCCGAATAACCGTGAACATAGAGATTGAGCACATCCCCCTGGGGCTCGCCACACAAGACGAACGTGGGTTTGCGGGTGCGGTGCATTTCATCCCACTGGTGTTGCATGGGGCGGTGACTCCTGGCGGCAAGGGATGGCGATAGTAACAAACAGAGCCGACAAGGAAGGTGAATCCTGACCAGCGTTCGCCACGCTCAGGACAATGGGAATAGCCTGAATCTGGCGAAGAGCCCAGCTACTTCAACAGGCAAAGTTGTCAATTTTGACCTGGCCATCCGGAAAAGTGGCGATGATTTCCAGCTCGCCCCCCATCGCACGTATGTAGTCACGCAACGTGCTGATGTACATATCAGTACGACGCTCCATCTTCGAAACCGCTGCCTGGTTGATATTCAATACCTTTGCCAGGCTTGCCTGGCTCAGTTGCTGGGCTTTGCGCAACTCATGCAGCGGCATTTCTTTCAAGTGTTGCTGAAATATCTGCTCGGCATCGGCGCGCGCCTCAGGTGTCATGCGAGCTTTCAGTTCCGCGAATTTCTTAGCCATGGTCACGGCCCTCTTTACGCAATGAGTCTAAATGTACGTCGTACAGCTTCTCTGCCAAGGGTACGTACTCGTGGTACCAACGGTGCTGTGCGGTTTTATCGCCACCTATCAGCAACACTGCACAGCGCCGAAAATCGAAGGCATACAACACCCTGTAAGGTCGCCCTGCATGCTGTACCCGCAACTCTCGCAGGTTGCCGTGCCGAGCACCCTTGATATCGCTGCTATGGGGAAAGCGCAGCCCAGGTCCGAACAGCCCCAGCAAATCAACACTGGCAGCCACCGACGATTGCTCCTTTGCATCCAAGCCATCCCACCACTCTTCGAATTCATCCGTGTATTCAATGTCCCAGACCATGCAAATATGCCACCCAAGGAATATAAACTCAAGTGCATAACTTTAGGCCGGCGTCGGTTGGTCGCCAGCCGTGTTCCGGAAGAAATTGTATTCACATCCTTCAGGCTGCCCGGTGAGCAATAAATGCCCTGCTTTCATGAACCAACGTACTTCTTCAAAAAATCTTCCAAAAAAAACCGCCCTTTCGGGCGGTTCAAAAAACTCGGCCGTGATCAAAAACCGAGGGAGAAACTCACGGTCACTGCGTGGTCCTTGTCGTTACGCGAGAGTTGGCCCGAATAGCCCAGGCCCAGTCTGCCGTTCTGGCTGATCTGGTAATCCAGCCCCGCTTCCACCACTGCGCTGTCCTTGGCAATCGGCACGCCTTGGGTGCTGAACGAGCCACCGCCATTGATAAAGCTCAGGTCGGCGTCGGGCTTGGTATCACCGAAGGCATGACGCCAGCCGATGCTGCCCCGCGGGGTGATTTTCGAGCCGTTGCCCAGGGTGATGGTCTGGCCAATGCGCACGCCCAGGGTCGAGTAGGTGATGTCCTGGTCGGCATCGCCACGCAGGGCTGCCGAACCGCCTTTTTCCTTGATGGTGTCGCTGTCGTAGTTGACGTAGGCCAGACCGGCGAACGGTTCCAGGGCCACGCTAGGGGTTTGGATGGTGTAGCCGACTTCACCGAACACCTGCGCACTGCGTGCCTTGTAATCGGCTTTGAGGCGTTGGCCCTCGCCACCGACGGCCACGTTGCGTTTGCTTTCGACGTCATGCCAGCTGTACGCCACGCCCATGCGTGCGGCGAAGGCTTCCTGCTGGTAGGCGGTGTAGGCCATCAGGTGGTAGCTGTCCACATCGGCGCTGGAATTGCGGCGCTTGGCGTCCAGGTCGCTGCGGGTGTAGCCGGCGGCCACACCGACGCGCCAGGCGTCGTCCACTTGCTTGTCGGTGCCGAGCAGGAAGCCGCTGAGGTTGCGGTCCAGCTTGGCGCTATTGCTGTCACCGCCCATATGGCCCCAGGTGCCGAGCACGCGCATCCAGCCGACCATCTCGCCGTGACAACCGGCGCTGCTCAGGTGGTTCTCGCTAGGTGCCAGGGCATTGCGCGGGTCGTCCTCGCGGTAGCAACCGGGTTGGCGCAGACGCTCGTTGACCGCGTCACGCACATAACGCGAATCTTCAAGCATGGCGCTGGCGGTGCTGGCGTGGATTTCGCCGGACAAGCTGTCGAAGGCCGCGCGTGCCGCTGCCACATCACCATTAAGCAGGGCGTTTTGCACCGCTGCGCCACCGACTCCGGTGCCTGTGCCCAACGCCGCCGCCACGCCGCGCTGGTTACCGGTGGCCGCCACGCTGGCGTAACTGACGTTGTTGCGGCTGATCGCCAGGGCCACTTGGGTTGGGCTGTAGTTCAATGCGGTATTAAGGAAAGCCAGGTTCTCTAGATTAGTGGTGGCAAAGGTACCGTTGACTGCGCCCGCGGTCAGCAGCGTATAGGTGGTGGCGCCGGCATAGGGTGCCAGGTTGACCACATTCAAGGTTCCGCCCAGGTTGGCGGTGCCGCCCACGGCCAGGGAACCGGTGGTGGATGGGGTGATCACCAGGTTCAGCGCACCGGTACTGGCGTTGGTGAAGTTGCCGGCCACGGTCAGCTTGCCGCTGTCGGGCGTCACCGAGCCGTTGTTGACCAGCGAACCGACACTGCCGTTACCGGTCAGCCCCGCACCGTTGGCCACGGTGACTTGGCCACCGAGCACGGCGCCTGGGTTGGCCGCGTTGCCCACTTGCAACACGCCCTCTTCCACCGCCACGGTGCCGCTGAACGGCTGGTTGCCGGTCAGCAACAGCGCGCCTGCGCCTTGCTTGATCAGCGCACCAGTGCCGCTCAAGGTGCCGCTGAATTGGCCATTGGTGCGTTGGGCAAACAACAACCGCGCGTTGTTGAGGATCCTGCCACGCAGGCTGGTGGTGGTGCCCGCCAGCGTACCGCCACTGACGGTGGTGCCGCCGGTGTAGGTATTCGCGCCAGTCAGCAGCAAGGTACCGGCATCCAGTTTGTTGATGCCGCCGGTTCCCACCAGCGGTGCATCAATCTGGGTAGTCACGCCGGAATTGACTCGCACCGCCGCCAGGCTGCCATCCGCCGCGTTGGTCGGGCTCAAGCTGCCGCCTTCGCCGGCCGTCAGCACGTAGCCGGCGTCCAGCACTTGCAGGCCGGTGAAGCCTTGGTTGCCGACCACGGTCACGGTGCCGCCCTGCCCGCCAAATACCGCGAACTGGTTGGTGGACGCCTGCCCCTGGGTGCCGGTCGGGTCGGTCCAGTTGGTGCCCGGGCCCCAGGTGCCACTGCCACCTGTAATGGTGCCATCGGGATTGGTGGTGCCGCCGTTCCAGAACTGGATCTGGCCTGGCGCGGTTTGCACCACCAGGTTGAGCTGGTTGGCCAGCGCCGTCTGCAGGCTCAGGTTGCCCAGGGCCACCGGCAAGGTGCCAAAGGTGAGGCCGTTATCGGTCAAGCTGCCGCCGTAGCGGAACAGTTGGTACACGCCGACGCCGAAGCCGCCGGTATCGCTGACGTTGAGAGTGCCGTCCAGGGTCAGGTTGCCCGCCACGTTCACCGCCGTACTGGAAGCACCCGGTGCGCCGAGGGCGAAGTCCAGGGTGGTGCCCGATGACAAGGCCAGCGAACCCACCGACAGCGGCGTCGCGGCGCCGGCCTGGAGCACCGAGCCGTCTGCCATGTTCACCGCACCGCCCAGAGTCCCGCTGCCGCCGAGGGTCGCGCCGCTGGCGACTTGCACTGCGGCGCTGTTCAAGGTGCCGTTGACCAGCAGGCTGCCGGTGTTGACGTTGGTAGTACCGGTAAAGGTGTTGTTGCCAGTCAGCAGCAACGCTCCGGTGCCGGTTTTGTTCAGTACACCAGCGCCGGTAAGGTTGCCGGTGTAGGTGCCGTCAATGGCTTGCTCGAAGGTCAACGCCGCGTTGTTGGCGATGGCGCCTTGCAGGCTGGTGGTGTTGCCCGTGGTGCTGCCGCCGTTGAGCGTGGTACCGCCGCTGTAGGTGTTGGCACCTGTCAGCAACAAGGCGCCGCTGCCGTTTTTCACCAGGCTGCCAGTGCCGCTGACCACGCCATTGAGGGCCAGGTCGTGGCTGCCGGCCAGGGTCAGCGGGCCACCCAGGTTGAGGGTATTGGCCAGTTGCAGGTCGGTGCTGCCATCCAGTTGCGCCGCGCCGCCGACCGTCAAGGCACCACTGCCCAGGGCAGCATTATTGCCAAGGATCAATTGACCGGCGTTCAGGCCAGTGCCGCCGCTGTAGCTGTTGACGCCATTGAGCGTCAGCGCTGCCGCACCGTTTTTCACCAGGCTGCCGCTGCCGCTGATGCCACCGTTGAGGGTCAGCGCGTTGCTGCCTGCCACCGCCAAGGCACCGTTGAGTACAGCCGCATTGGCCAGGCTGACCGCCGCGTTGCTGTCCAGGGTGGTGCCGCCGGCCGCCGTCAGAGCGCCTGTGCCGAGGGCACTGTTGTTGCCCACCACCAGGGTGCCGCCATTCAGCGCGGTACCGCCGGTGTAGCCATTATTGCCGTTGAGTACCAGGGTGCCACTGTCGAGCTTGGCCAGGGTGCCAGCGCCGTTGAGGGTCACGCCCAGGGTCGCGGTGGCGTTCGGGTCGACGCGCACCGCGGTGTTGCCGGTGCCGCCATTGACCAGGTTGAGTACGCCCGCTGTGCCAGCGCCCAGGGTGTAGCCATCGGTGACGAACTGCATGCCGGTGATGTTCTGCGTGCCGTCCACCGTCACGTTGCCCGCCGCGCCTTGGAACACCGCGAAGCTGTTGACCCAGCCCTGGTTGAGGGTGCCGTCGACATTGGTCCAGTTGGTATTGCCGGCGTTCCAGGTGCCGTTGCCGCCGTCAATCGCACCGTTGCCGATCAGGCTGTTGCCATCCCAGAACTGCACGGTGGTGTTGGGTGCAGTCACCAGCAGGTTGACCTTGCTGGTGATCGCGGTCTGCACTTGCAGATCACCCGGTACCACACTGCCTGGCAGTGTGCCGAGCGCCAGGCCGTTATCGGTCAAGGCCCCGGTGTAGTTGATGAGGTTGTAGACGCCGCTGCCAAAGCCGCCGATATCGGTGACATTGAGGTTACCGTCCAGAGTCAGGTCGCCGCCGACATTCAGCAGGCCAGTGCCGCCGCCCAGCACCGGGGTGCCGAGGCCAACATCCAGGTTCGAGTTGCCACCCAGCACCAACGAGCCCACCGACAGTGTGCTGCCGGAGGCCAGGCCGATGTGCCCACCGTCGGCCACGGACACCGCGCCGGCCAATGAACCGCTGCCGGCCAGGGTTGCGCCGCTGTTCACCGCCACCGTGCCGCTGGCCAGGGAACCTGTGACATTCAAGGTACCGCCGTTGACGTTAGCCGCGCCGCTGAGGGCATTGGTGCCGCTCAGGTTGAGCACCCCGCTGCCGTTTTTATCCAGGTTTCCGGCACCGTTGAGCGCGCCGCCAAAGCTGTTATCGAGGTTGCTGCCACCCACCGCCAGCGTAGCGCCGCCCGCCACCTGCACCGTACCGGTGCCAGCCAGGCTGTTGAGGTTGGCATTGCCACCCAGGTTGAGGCTCGCGCCGCTGCCGACAGTGACGCCGGAGGTGGTGCCCAGCGCACCATTACCCGCCGTGGTCACGCTGCCGGCCGCCACGGTCAGTGGGCCGCTGAAGCTGTTGTTGCCGGTCAGCAGCAGGTCCGCCGCGCCATTTTTGATCAGCGCCGCGTTGCCAGCGAGTACACCGCCCAGGGTCAGGTTGTTGCTGCCAGCGACAGTAAGGTCGCCATTGAGGTTGACCGCATTGGCCAGCACCAGCGGCGTGCTATTGGCCAGGGTCGCCGCACCGCCGACGGTCAACGCGCCCGAGCCCAGGGCCGTGGTGCTGCCGAGGGTCAGCGTACCGGCATTGAGTGCCGTGCCGCCGCTGTAGGTATTGGCGCCGTTCAGGGTCAGGTTGGCGCCACCGGCCTTGGTCAACGAACCACTGCCGTCCACCACGCCGTTGAGGCTCAGGTCGTTGCTGCCGCCGACGGTGAGCGCGGCATTCAGGCTGGTGTTATTGGCCAGGGCCAACGCCGTGTTGGTGTCCAGGGTGGTTGCCCCATTGACCGCCAAGGCACCACTGCCCAGGGCCGACGCATTGCCCAGGGTCAGGGAGCCGGCATTCAACTGCGTGCCGCCCAAGTAGGCATTGGCGCCGTTGAGCGTGAGGTCGCCCGCGCCGGTTTTGGTCAGCCCACCGGTACCGCTGACCAGGCCGTTCAGGCTCAGGTCGGCGGTGCCTAGAATGCCCAGGTTGCCGGCCAGATTGACCGTATTGGCCAGGGCGACCGCCGTGCTGCTGTCGAGGGTGGTGCCGGCGGCCGCGTTCAGGGCGCCACTGCCCAGGGCCGTGTTGGAGGCCAGGATCAGGCCGCCTGCGTTGAGTGCGGTTGGGCCGGCATAGGTGTTGTTGCCACTGAGGGTCAGGTTGGCGATGCCATTCTTGATCAGGCTGCCCGTGCCCGCCACGGTGCCGGCCAGGGTCAGGGCATTGCTGCCGCCGACGGTCAACGTACCGTTGACGTCCACATTGTTGGCCAGGTTGACCACAGCGTTGCTGTCCAAAGTGGTGCCATTGGCGGTGGTCAATACGCCGCTGCCCAGGGCACTGTCATTGCCGACCACCAGCGTGCCGCCATTGAGTGCGGTGCCGCCGGTGTAGCTATTGGCGCCGTTGAGCACCAGGGTGCCGGTGTCGAGCTTGGCCAGGGTGCCACCGCCGTTGAGCGCGACGCCCAGGGTGGCGGTGACGCCAGGATCGACACGCACAGCGGTGTTGCCACCGGTGCCATTGAAGAGGGTCAAGGCCCCCGCCGTGCCGCCCGCCAGGTTGTAGCCATCCGTGACGAACTGCAACCCAGTGATTGCTTGCGCGCCGTCAACCGTGACAGTGCCCGCCGTGCCTTGGAACACGGCAAAGCTGTTCGGGGTCCAGGCTGTATTGAATGCGCCGTTGACGCCGGTCCATTGGCTGGCGCCTGCACTCCAGGTGCCGCTGCCGCCTTCGATGGTGCCATTGCCCGTGGTTTGGCTGCCATCCCAGAACTGCATATTGGTGCTGCCGTTGACCAGCAGGTTGATCTGGTTGCCAATCGCAGTTTGCAGGTCCAGGTCGCTGGCCGGGATGTTCACCGGCAGGCTGCCCAGTTGCAGGCCGTTGTTGGTCAGCCCACCGGTGTAGTCGATCAGGCGGTAGATACCCGCACCGAAGCCGCCGATATCCGTGACGTTGAGGGTGCCGTCCAGGGTCAGGTTGCCATTGACCTGCACCAGCGCCGTGCCGCCAGTGGCGGGCGCGCCGAGGCCCGCATCCAGGTTGGCGTTGGCATTGAGCAGCAGCGAACCGGTGGTCAGGGTCGCGCCGGAGTTGACGGCCAGGTGGCCGCCATCGGCGATGTTCACATTACCCAGCAAGGTGCCGGTACCGCCGAGGGTGGCGCCACTGCCCACCGCCACATTGGCGCTGGCCAGGGAACCATTGACGAGCAAGCTGCCGGCGTTGACCTGGGCGTCCCCGGTCACCACGCTGAGGCCACCGAGGGTCAAGGCGCCCGTGCCGTCTTTGGCCAGGTTGCCGAGGCCTGCCACGACACCGTCGAAAGTGCTGTCGAGGTTATTGTTGCCGACGCTCAAGGTGCTGCCGGCCCCTACGGTTGCAAGCCCGGTACCCGTGAGGGCGCCCAGGCTGGCGCTGCCGCCCAGGTTCAAGGAAGTACCGCTCGCCAGGTTGACCCCGGCGCCGACACCCAGTGCCCCATTGCCCAGCGTGGTGAGGCTGCCCGATTGCACATCGAACAGGCCGTTGAAGGTGTTAGTACCGGTGAGGCTCACATCCGCCGTGCCGGTTTTGACCAGGCTACCGCTGCCGGCCAGCACGCCGGCCAGGGTCAGGTTATTGTTGAGAGCGCCCACGGTCAGCCCAGCGTTGAGGTTGACCGCATTGGCCAATACCAGCGGTGTGCTGTTGGCCAGCGTGGCCGCGCCGTTTACGTTCAAGGCGCCGGTACCCAGGGCCGCTGCCGTGCCCAGGGTCAGCGTGCCGGCGTTGAGGGTGGTGCCGCCCTGGAAGGTGTTGACGCCATTGAGGGTCAGGTTGGCCGCGCCGTCTTTGCTCAGGCCAGCCGTGCCGGTGACCAGGCCACCCAGGGTCAGGTCATTGCTGCCGGTGACGGCGAGGTTGGCGTCAAGCACGACGCCATTGCCCACACTCAGCGCTGCCGTGTTATCCAGGGTCGCCGCGCCGCCAACGGTGAGGTTGCCCAGACCAAGGGCGGTGGCGCTGCCCAAGGTCAGCGTACCGGCGTTCAGGGTGGTGCCACCCAGGTAGGCGTTGGCGCCGCTGAGGATCAGATTGGCCGCGCCCTCCTTGGTCAGGCTGCCCGCACCGTTGATTGCGCCGCCGAGCGTCAGGTCAGCGGTGCCGCCGATGCCCAGGTTGCCAGCCAGATTGATCGCGTTGGTGGTAGTAACCGCCGTGCTGGCGTCCAATGTTGTGCCGCCGGCGGCGTTCAACACGCCCGCGCCCAGCGCCGTATTGCTGGCCAGAATCAGCCCGCCTGCGTTTAAGGCCACAGGGCCCAGGAAGGTATTGGTGCCGCCGAGTGTCAGGTCTGCCGTGCCGTTCTTCACCAGACCACCGATGCCACTGATGGCGCCATTGAGCGCCAATGCGTTGCTGCCGCCGACCGTCAGGCTGCCGCTGAGTACCGCATTATTGCCCAGGGTTACGGAGGCGTTGCTGTCCAGTGTGGTGCCCGCCGCAGCAGTCAGGGCGCCAGTACCCAGCGCGGTGTTGCTGCCGACCACCAAGGTACCGCCATTGAGCAAGGTGCCACCGGTGTAGCTGTTGGCGCCATTGAGCACCAGCGTGCCGGTATCGAGTTTGTTCAGAACGCCCGCGCCGGTGATATCGACGCCGAGGGTGGCAGTCGCCAGTGGGTCGACACGTACGGCGAAGTTGCCGCTGCCGGTGCTCAACTGCCCACCGGTGCCATTGACCAGGCTGTAGCCATCGGTGACGAATTGCAGACCGGTGATGGTTTGTACGCCATTCACGCTGACAGTCCCCGCAGCACCTTGGAACACCGCAAAGCCACCGCCCCAGGTCTGGTTGGAAAGGCCGTCGGCCGAGGTCCAGTTGGTGCCCCCCGCTGTCCAGGTGCCGTTGCCACCGTCGACAGTGCCGTTGGCAAGGGTGTTGCTGCCGTCCCAGAAACGAATATTCGGCGCCGCTACCACCAGGTTGACCTGGCTGCCCACTGAGGTCTGTACCAGCAGATCACCCAGGCCATAACCCAGCGGCACCGTGTTGACGTTCAATGCGCCGGTCAAGCCGCCGGTGTAGTTGATCAAGCGATACACGCCGGCGCCAAAGCCACCGGCATCGCTCACATTGAGGTCGCCGGCCAGATTCACGTTACCACCGACATTCATCAGCGAGGTCAGCGACGGTGCGCCAAGCGCCACATCCAGACTGGCCCCGGCACTCATGTTCAGGCCGCCAGCCGACAAGGTCGTGCCACTGCCCAGCGCCAGGTGCCCGCCGCTATTGATATTCGCCGTACCCAAGAGCGAGCCACTGCCGGTGAGGGTGCCGCCGCTGTTCACGTTGACCAACGCGCTGCCCAGAGAACCATCGACATCCAGGGTGCCCGCGTTGATCGCCGTGTTACCGGTGATGCCATTGATTCCGTTGAGCGTGAGCGTGCCGGTACCCACCTTGATCAAGCTGCCCGCGCCGCTGAGGTCACCGTCAAAGGTACTGCTGGTGTTCACGCCACCCACGGTGAGTTCCAAACCGCCGCCGACTGCCACGCCACCCGCACCGCTGAGGCCAGCCAGGCTGGAATCGACGCCCAGGTTCAGTGCGGCGCCGGTGCTGACATTGACGCCAGAGGTGTTGCCCAATGCACCGGTGCTGCCGGTGGTGACGCTGCCGGAGACAATATTCAATGGCCCGGTAAACGTGTTGTTGCCGCTCAAGGTCAGGTCAGCCAAGCCATTTTTGATCAGCGCACTGGCGCCGCTGAGCACGCCGCTGAGATTCAGGTCATTGTTGCCCGCGAGCGTCAGGTCGCCATTCAAGGCAATCCCGTTGCCCAGGGTAAGGGCCGCACTGTTATCCAGGGTTGCCGCACCGCCGACCGTCAAGGGGCCTGCGCCCAAAGCGCCTGCCGTGCCCAAGGTCAGCGTACCGGCGTTGAGGCTGGTGCCACCGGTGAACGTGTTGGTGCCGTCAAGGGTCAGGTTGGCCAGGCCATCCTTGATCAGCGCCCCCGCACCGCTGACCACACCGCCCAGGGTCAGCCCATTGGTGCCGCCGACGGTCAGCCCGGCGTTGAGGACAATGCCATTGCCCAGCGCCACCGCCGAGTTGCTGTCCAGGGTTGCGGCGCCGCCGACGGTCAAGTTGCCCAGGCCAAGCGCCGTGTTGCTGCCGAGGGTCAGGCTGCCTGCATTCAGGGTGGTGCCACCCAGGAAGTTATTGTTGCCGCTGAGTGTCAGGCCGGCCGCGCCGTCTTTGGTCAGGCTGCCTGCACCGTTGACCGTGCCGCCCAGGGTCAGGTTGGCGCTGCCACCGATTCCAAGGTTACCGGCCAGGTTGATCGCGTTGGCCAGCGTCGTACTGGTACTGGCGTCCAGGGTCGTGCCCCCGGCTGCATTCAACGTACCCGCGCCCAAGGCACCACTGGCGCCAACTACCAGCTTACCGCTGTTCAGCGCAGTGTTGCCCAGGTAAGTGTTCGCTTGATTGAGGATCAGATCCGCCGGGCCGTTCTTGATCAACCCACCAAGGCCCGCCACCACACCGCCAAGGGTCAGCGCGTTGCTGCCGCCAAGGGTCAGGTTACCGCCCAGGTTGAGGTTATTGCCCAGGCTCACTGCTGCACTGGCATCCAGCGTGGTACCCGCCGAGGCGTTCAACACACTGGCGCCGAGCGCAGTATTGGAGCCAACCACCAGCGAACCGGCGTTGAGGGCCGTGGCGCCGGTGTAAGTATTGTTGCCCGTAAGCGCCAGGCTCGATACGCCCTCCTTGATCAACCCGGAACCACCGCTGACAACCCCGCCAAGGGTCAGCGGGTTCACGCCGTCTACGGTCAGATTCGCGTTCAAGGTAATCGCATTGCTGGTTGTCAGCGCAGCATTGCTTTGCAAAGTACCTGCACCCGCCACGGTCAAGGCACCGGTGCCTAGCGCGGTGGCATTGCCCAGCGTGAGCGTGCCGGCGCTCAAGGTAGTACCACCCTGGAAGGTGTTGGCGCCGCTGAGGATCAATTCGCCGGTCCCGGCTTTGTTCAAGCCAGTATTGCCCGAGATCAGGCCGCTCAAGGTCAGCCCGGTAGCAGCCCCCTGCACCGTCAGTCCACCGGTTCCGAGGGTCATCAGGTTAGCCAGCGTCAAGCCGTTGCCAGTGGCCTCGATAGCACCGCCGTTAGACGTGAGCACACCGCTGCCAAATGTCGCGTTGTTATTGAATTGCGCCACACCCCCATTGAGCGTAGTGCTGCCGCTGACCAACGGCCCCTGCAACGTCCAGGTGCCACTGTTGATGGCCAGGTTGTTGAAGTTGACATAGTTGGCGCTTGAAGCCGTGCCGGTGCCCGTACTGCCACCACCGACACCCGTCGTGTTTTCAAGGATCAGCGAGTTGCTGCCGCCTGCCCCGCCATCCACCTGGCCGGTGGGCGCGAACGTCAGGTTCACGCCGATCAGTCCGCCAAGGCTCAAGCCGATGCCGCCGCCGTTGGTCACTTGCGAGCCCGTGACTGCCGTAAAGGTGTTGGTACTGGCGGCCCCCATCGACACGCCGCCAGAGATAGTGCCGGTGTTGCGGAACGTGTTCCCTGTAGTGGAGCTCTCGAACGCCACGCGCCCGGTCAGGGCGCCGTTGTTGGTCATATTGACCTGCCCGCCACCCTGCACGGCTACCACCGGGGTATCGGACGTGAACAGTGACAGGCCGAGCAAGGAGGAAGAACCAATGACGCCGTTGTTGACGATCGTGGTGGTGCCGCCTGCGCCGTTGGTGGCGTTGAGGGCCATGCCGTCCAGCGAGGCCAGGTTCAGCCCCAGCAATGCGCCAGTACCGCGCATGATGCCGGTGGCGCTGTTGGTGATGTTCAACACGCTGGCTGCCGTGTTTCCGATCACCACACCACCGCTCAACACTGAAACCAATCCGAGGAGTGCCGGGTCAATGGTGCCGGAGTTGTTCAACGTGGCGCTGTTGCCGGTCAGGGTCAGTGCTTTGCCGCCCAGCGTTGCGTTGAGTTGCGCCCCGGCATTGACGTTGACCGTCAGGTTATTGACCGCGCTGCTGAAAGTGTTGAGGAACAATGGCAATGACGGCACGCCCGTACAGGTCACCGTCGCGCCGACCGTAGGACTTGCCGGGCTACAGGCGGCAAACACGTCCGGACTTACCAGGCCCATCACCAGCCCGGCCACTCCGAGGCGGATCGCGAGAGAAAGTGCAGAAATACGAGGTAAAGCGGCAGTCGCAAGTCTTCTATCCACGTTCTACTCCTTGTGGTCCAAGCCTTTCATCCGTGACTGCGTGCAAGCCTTGTTTCAACGATCCACACGCATCGAATTCGAAACACCTGACCGTGGTGACTACTGATCCAGTTTTTCGAAACGTTAGTAGACCCGCGCGAAAGCCATTGAATTAAATGGTATTAATACTTTCGTAAAACCGGCGTAAGAATGGGATGAGAGCCAACATCCATTGACTGTCGCGACAAAAATACAAGTTTCAAAATGTGAAAAAGCGCTCTAATAGCGCTCTATTTCCCCTGCTGTGGAATATTTT
Organism: Pseudomonas sp. NBRC 111138; assembly: GCF_001320835.1. Taxonomy (NCBI): domain Bacteria; kingdom Pseudomonadati; phylum Pseudomonadota; class Gammaproteobacteria; order Pseudomonadales; family Pseudomonadaceae; genus Pseudomonas; species Pseudomonas sp. NBRC 111138. The sequence continues at coordinate 91,854 of NZ_BCBO01000052.1, forward strand.
TGTGGCCCCCCGAGTTGATCTACGTAAACGATGGAGTTCGTGATGCCCCATGAAGGCAACCTGTTACAAGCAGCCGTGGTGTTCCTGTTCGCCGCCGTGCTGGCCGTGCCCCTGGCCAAGCGCCTGCAATTGGGCGCGGTGCTGGGCTATCTGTTTGCCGGTGTGATCATCGGCCCGTCGGTTCTCGGCCTGATCGGCAACCCGCAAAGCGTGGCGCAGTTCTCTGAACTGGGCGTGGTGCTGTTGCTGTTCATCATCGGCCTGGAGCTGTCGCCCAAACGCTTGTGGGTGATGCGCAAGGCGGTGTTCGGCGTCGGTCTGGCCCAGGTCCTGCTCACCGGTGTGGTGATGGGCGCGGTCGCGCTATGGCTGTTTGGCCAGTCGTGGAACAGCGCCGTCGTGCTGGGCCTGGGCCTGGCGCTGTCGTCTACGGCGTTTGGCCTGCAAAGCCTGGCCGAACGCAAGGAGCTCAACCAACCCCACGGGCGTCTGGCCTTTGCCATCCTGTTGTTCCAGGACATCGCCGCCATCCCGCTGATCGCCATGGTGCCGTTGCTGGCCGGCAGCGATCATCCGACCACCGAAGCCCAGGGCCTGCAACATGTGTTGCAGATCCTCGGCAGCATCGCGGTGGTGATCATCGGCGGGCGCTACCTGTTGCGCCCGGTGTTTCGCATTGTGGCCAAGACCGGCCTGCGCGAAGTGTCCACCGCCACCGCGCTGCTGGTGGTGATCGGCACCGCCTGGCTGATGGAGTTGGTGGGCGTGTCCATGGCCCTGGGGGCCTTCCTCGCCGGCCTGCTGCTGGCGGATTCGGAATACCGCCACGAACTGGAATCCCAGATCGAGCCATTCAAGGGCCTGCTGCTGGGGCTGTTTTTCATTAGCGTGGGCATGGGCGCCAACCTCAGTTTGCTGCTCAGCACGCCACTGGTGGTGATCGGCCTGACCCTGCTGCTGATCGGCTTGAAGCTGCCGCTGCTGTACGCCGTCGGGCGGATGGTGGGCGACCTCAATCGCGAAAGTGCCCTGCGCCTGGGCGTGGTGCTGGCGGCGGGGGGTGAGTTCGCCTTCGTGGTGTTCAAGATCGGTCGCGACCAGGGCCTGTTCGAACCGCAGCTGTACGACGTGCTGGTGCTCACCATCACCCTGTCCATGGCCGTGACTCCGCTGCTGTTGCTGGTGTGCCCGAAGCTGTTCAAACCCAAGGCCAAGCCGGTGGAAGTGCCCGAGGAATACCGCGCCATCGAAAGCGATGCGCCTCGCGTGGTCATCGCCGGCATGGGCCGGATGGGCCAGATCGTGGCGCGAATCCTGCGCGCGCAGAACATCTCGTTCATCGCCCTCGACACCTCGGTGGAAACCATCGAGCTGACCCGCAGTTTCGGCGGCATGCCGGTGTTCTACGGCGACCCCCAACGCCCGGAAATCCTCCACGCCGCCAAAGTCGATCAAGCGGAGTTCTTCGTGATCGCCATGGACGACCCGGAGATCAACATCAAGACCGCCGAGCTGGTGCGCAACCTCTACCCGCACATGAAGATCATCGCCCGTGCGCGTAACCGCCAGCACGTACACCGCCTGGTGGACCTGGACGCTTCACCGGTGCGCGAAACCTTCTACTCCAGCCTGGAAATGAGCCGCCGTACCCTGGTCGGCCTCGGTTTGAGCCAGGCCCAGGCCGATGCGCGCATCAACCGCTTCAAGACCCACGACCAGCAGGTACTCGCCGCCCAACACGCGGTATACGACGACGCGGCCAAGGTCATGCAAACTGCCCAGGAAGCCCGTGCGGAACTGGCGCGCTTGTTTGAAATGGACAGGCTTGACGAGGAATCCTCCGACAAGCTGTGATGGGCTGGATGAACGAAATTGCGAATTTTCTGACAGAATACGCCGCAATTTCGTTCATCCCCGGAGTGCTTCATGGCCACGTTCACCAAAACCGCAATGCTGCTCGCCCTAGCGCTTACCGCCGGCAGCGTGTTCGCTGCCACCAAGCCCGCCACACAGACAATCTCCACCTTGGGTGGCAAGTTCACCTTCAAACTGCCCAAAGCCTACAGCGCCGACACCCTGCCCTCCGGCACGGCGCAAGACGGCACCGCTGACACCCAAGGCACCCTGTACGCTAACTCAACGACGAAAAGTGTGGTGATCGTCGCCGAAACCGTGCGCAACGATGGAGCAACTATCCAGGATAACGACCCGAAGTTCCTCGACGGCGCCGTGGCTGATTTCGTCAAAGACCAGAGCGCCGCCATGCCCGACTTCAAGAAACTGGGGGAGAAGAAACTCACCTACAAGGGCCTGGGCCTGCGCCAGGTGGACAGCAGCGCTACCCAAGGCGGAGGCAAGACCTTGAACTCCACGTTCCTGGGTGGTTCGGGCAACCATTTGCTGGTGATCCAGGCGATTTCCCGGGCTGATGATGTGAAGGGGCATGCGGCGTTGGTGAAGCAGATTACGGGCGGCAAGTAGCCCCCTCTTCCAGCCAACACAAAACCCATGTGGGAGCGGGCTTGCCTACGATGGCGGTGTGTCAGTCACTGAATCTTTTACTGAGCCACCGCTATCGCAGCATAGGTATCTACATAACTCTGTAAGCTCAGCGGTAACCACGATGCGAAGCGAGCCGCTCTTGATCTGCTTTTGATCTTAGGCGCCCCGTTAAACCACGCTGGCCGGAATTCGACAGGGATTTGGGGGGTAAACCGGCAGGGATGCCGGTTTAGCCGCCCCGCGCCATGGATGGCGCGTGGCGGCGGCCCCCCCAGA